>DAHUYF010000065.1 GCA_027315365.1 Rhodospirillales bacterium
ATCGACCGGCAGGAACGCGCGCTGATCGAAAACGTGCTGCGGCTGCGCGGCAAGACCGCCTATGACGTGATGATCCCGCGCGCGGACATCGTCGCCATGCGGCTCGACACCTCGCTTACCGACGCGATCGCGCAGATCCGCGCCGAGGGGCATTCGCGCCTGCCGGTCTATCGCGAGGAACTCGACGACATCGTGGGCATGGTCCACATCAAGGACGTGTTCGGCTACACCGGCGCGCCCGAGGCGTTCCGGCTGGAGGCACTGCTGCGCCGGCCGCTGCTGGTGGGGCCGCAGATACCCGTGCTCGACCTGCTGGCCCAGATGCGCCAGGCGCGCATGCACCTTGCGCTCGTGGTCGACGAATACGGCGGCATCGATGGGCTGGTGACGATCGAGGATCTTGTCGAGACCATCACCGGCGATATTTCCGACGAGCACGACGAGCCGCCCGGCCCGATGGTGGTGGAGCGCGGCGAGGGCGTGCTCGATCTCGATGCGCGGCTGCCGATTGCGGCCTTCGAGGAGCGGCTCGGCCCCGTGCTGACGGAAGAGGAACGGGGTGCCGACATCGACACGGTGGGGGGCCTGGTCGTGACACTCGCGGGCCACGTGCCGGCGCGTGGCGAGGTGGTGACGCATCCCTCGGGCCTCGTCTTCCGGGTGCTGGAGGCCGACGGCCGCCGCGTGCGGCGCGTGCGGGTGCGGCGGCAGCAGGCCGGACCGACGTGACATCGGGGGAGGCAAGGCTGCTGTCGCCATGGTTGCTGGCGGCGGCGGCGCTGGCGCTCTATGCGATGTCGCTTGCCGCTGGCGGCGGCCTGTTCGGGCCGGTGCACGACGGCATGGTGTTCAACTCCATGCTGGCGCCTCTGCTGCGTGGTCGTTTCGACGTCGATCCGGCGACGATCGGCTTCGAGGGCTTTGCCCGTGGCGGCCGGATCTATTCCTATGTGGGCATCGTGCTCGCCCTGGTGCGCCTGCCGCTGCTTCTGGTCGGCGGCATCGGGTGGGACGTCACGCGCGTTTCCTGCCTCGTGGCCTCGGTGCTCGCCGTGTGGTGCATGGCCGCGGCGGCGCGCACCGGACATCGGGCTGCCGGCGCATCGCCTGCGATGGCGGCGATCCTGGCGATGGCGATCCTGTTCGGCCCCTTCTACGGCTTTCTCAGGCCCTCGATCTATCAGGAGGTCGTAGATTGGGACGGTGCCTTCGCCGCCTGGTTCGTGCTGCTCGCGGCTCGCGGACTGCTCCGGGAAGAGGGGTTCACAACGGGTCGCCTGTGCTGGATGGCCGTCGCGGCCGGGCTCGTCCTGCACACCCGTGTCTCGACCGTGATCGGTCTTTATGCCGCGCTGGGGCTGCTCATGTTGCGCCTCGCGTGGTTGGAGGGCGGCGGGTGGCGAGGCCTGGTGCCGCGCGCCCTGACGTCGCGCTTCATGACTCCGCTGAGCATCCTGCTGGTGTTCGCGGCGGCCGCGGCCGGCGTGAACTACGAGCGTTGGGGGAATCCCCTGACCTTCGCCAACTTCGCCGATTATCTCTGGACCCGGCATTACGCGCCGCAGCGCCTCGCGGTCGAGGCGCGCGGCCTGTTCAGTCTCGGGCGGCTCTGGCTCGGGGTGCTCTATTACTGGGTTCCGATCGGCGCCATCGTCGGGCCGAACGGGCAGTTCCTGCTGCATGGCCCGATGTCGTACTGGGTGGAGAGCGCGGAATTCCCGCCCAGCACCTTCCTGCTTTCCGACCCGCTGCTGCTTTTTCTTGGCATCGCCGGGTGGCGTGCCCGCGGCGGCGCGCGCGTTGGCCCGGGCGCGGGCATGCTGCTCGCGGGGCTTGCTATTCCAGCGGTGCTGATCATGACCGCGGTCAGCATGGCGTTGCGGTACCGCATCGAATTCTATCCGCTGCTGCAGCTTGGTGCATGGCTCGGCCTCGCTCGTCTTGGGCCGCGGCGTGGGGTGGTCGGGGTCGCGCTGCTGCTCGCGATGATCGGCGTGGTGACCAATTTCCTGGTGCTGTTCGCCTACCAGCGGATTCCTTACGGACCGCCCTCGCCCGCGTTTTACGCCGTGATCGCCGCCGACTTGCGCCAGCTCATCGCACCCCTGGTCGGGGCGTCCGGTCGCTGAGGACAAGGGCCGTGGTTTCCATCACCGGGATAGACCCGCTTGTTCCAATGCCTGGAGATAGGCGCGCCAGCGATGGTCGCGCTCGCGGCCGAGCCGGTGCAGGAGCTCCCAGGAATAGATGCCGGTGTCGTGGCCGTCATCGAAGAGCAGGCGCACGGCATAGTTGCCGACCGGCTCGACGGCGCTGATGCCGATGTCGGCGCAGCCGGCGACCAGCTGCTTCTGGCCGGGACCGTGGCCCTGCACTTCGGCGGAGGGACTCTCGACGCGCAGATATTCCGCCGGCAGGCGGAACTGCGCGCCGTCGTCGAAGGTCACGTGCAGCAGCTTCTCGGCCTTCTTGAGGCGCAGTTCGACCGGCCAGCGCCGGCTCATGGCGGCGGCGGCGCGGCTTTCAGCGCCGCTTTCTCCGCCTCGTCCAGCGCGCGCGCCTCGTCCACCAGCATGATCGGGATACCGTCGCGGATGGGATAGGCCAGCCCGGCCTCGAGGCTGATCAGCTCCTGCGCCGCGCGGTCGTAGCGCAGCGGCGCCTTGGTCATGGGGCAGACCAGGATCTCGAGGAGCCGCGGGTCGACATCGGGGGCGTGGTCGGTCATGGGCGCTTCCTAATGCCGGGCATTGTCGGTGCGCTCGCCGCCGTCATGCGCCGCCATCTCGACCAGCGCGGTGAGCAGCCGCGCCCGTTCGGCGAGGTCGCGCGCCTCGAGCAGCGCCTGCTTCTCGCTGGGCGCGAAGGGCGCCGCCATGGCGACGGTGGTGACCAGGCGCTCGTCCGGCGTCTTCTCGACCGCCTGCCATTCGGCGGCGATGTTGTGGCGCCGGAAGAACGGCTTCAGCGCGGTGATCAGCCGCTCGCGCTCGATCGGCGCGGCATCGTCCGCGAGATCGCCGCCATAGGGCTGCCAATCGGCCACCACGCGGCGATAAAGCCCCTCCCGCGGCAGTTCGCGCCGGATGTCGAAGCGGGCGAGGCCGGTGAGCGTGATCAGATAGCGCCCGTCATCGGTCTCGCTGAACGAGGTCATGCGGCCGGCGCAGCCGGTGCGGTAGACCGGCGGCGCGCCGGCATCGCCGGCGCCCTCCTGCGGCTGGACCATGCCGATCAGCCGGTCGCCCTTGAGCGCGTCCTCGGTCAGGGCGAGGTAGCGCTCTTCGAAGATGTTGAGCGGCAGCCGCCCGCGCGGCAGCAGCAGCACGCCGGTCAGCGGAAAGATCGGCAGGCTCGCCGGCAGGTCGGCGAGGCTCGGCGCGCCGCGCCCGGTCATGAGAACAGGATCGAGGAAAGGCGCTTTCTCGCCGCCACGGTGAGCGGATCGCCATGGCCCATCGCCTCGAAGAACTTGACCAGCTGCTTGCGCGCCGCCTCGTCGTTCCATTTGCGGTCGCGCCGGACCAACTCCAGCAGCTCGTCCACCGCCTGCTCGCGCTCGCCGGCGGCGAACAGCGCCGAGGCGAGCTCGACGCGCGCCTCGTGATCGGCCGCGTTGCGCTCGAGGCGCGCGCGCAGCTCGCCCACCGCGCCCTGCGCCTTGGCGCCGGTCTCCGCCAGCTCCAGCGCGGTGCGCGCCGCCGCCACCTCGGCATGCTGCGCGCTCTCCTTCGGCACGCGCTCGAGCAGCTGGCGCGCCTTGGCGAATTCCTTGCGGTCGATGGCGATGCGGGCGAGCCCGGCCACCGCCTCGGCCGTGCCCGGCTCGTGCTGCAGGATCTGGCTGTAGATGTTGGATGCGCGCGCCGCGTCGCCGGCGGCGAGCGCCTCCTTGGCCAGCGCCAGCGCCTCCTCGATCGGCGACGGGCCGGCGGCGGCGCCGGCGAGCCGGGCGACGAACTGCTTCACCTGGCTGTCCGGCACCGCGCCGACGAAGCCGTCCACCGGGCGGCCGTCCTTGAAGGCGTAGACCGCGGGGATCGACTGGATGCGCATCTGCTGCGCCAGCTCGGGGTTCTCGTCGATGTTGATCTTGACCATGCGCACGGCGCCGCGCGCGTCCTTGACCGCCTTTTCCAGCGCCGGGCCGAGCTGCTTGCACGGGCCGCACCACGGCGCCCAGAAATCGACCACGATGGCGGCGTCGTGCGAGGCGTCGATGACATCGGCCATGAAGCTGGCGGTCGAGCCGTTCTTGACCAGGCCGGCCATCTCCGCCGGTGCCGGCGAGCTGCCGATTATAGGTTCCATCAGCGCGGGTTCCCCTTATTTCTCCCTAAACATGGCGGCGGAGTCGGCCGCTGACAAGCACTCCCTCAACCCGCGGCGGGGGCCGGCCCGGCCAGCGTCACGAGCCGGGGCTGGTGCCCGCAATCGGCGATGAACCGCTGCAGGTCGCCCGGGGCGATGGCGGTCGTCGCGGTGTTGACCAGCGGGTGATAGTTGAGCGGGTCGACGGCCAGCATCTCGGCCTCGAGCACCACCCGCACGCGGCGCTCGCGGTCGTTCATCAGCGCAAAGGGGGTGACGCTGCCCGGCCTCACCCCCAGCACCTCGAACAGCAGCGCGGGGCTGGCGAACGAGAAGCGCGGCGCGCCCAGCCGTTCGGCGAGCGCCTTCAAATCGATCCGGCGGTCCTCCAGCGCCACCACCAGCCAGAGCCCGCCCTTGCGGTCCTTCAAGAACAGGCTCTTGCAGTGCCCGCCCGGCAGGCTGCCGCGCAGCGCCACCGATTCCGCCACGGTGTGCAGCGGCGGATGCCGATGCGTCGCGTGGCGGATGGCGAGCGCGTCGAGGCGGCGGAACAGCTCGTCGGGGGTGGCGGGCATGGGGGCTAGCGCAGCGGCCCCTTGGTCCAGCGGAAGCTGGTGAGGATGCCGTCATCGAAGCGGCATTCGACCGCGACGTCGCGCGGCAGCGCGCTGTTGGCCGGCAGCTTGCTGCGCCGGCCCTCGACCGCAACGATGGCCGTGGCGAGACTCGGCGTCGCGCGCGCCACCGGATGCTGCCCGGTCACCTCGATCTCGCCGCCCGGAAAGGCCGCCTGCATGGCGTCGCCGCAGCGCTGCGCCAGGCTCGGCTCCTGGACCTTCCTGAGGCTGCCGCAGGCGGCAAGGACGAGCAGCAGGGCGGCGGCGGCGAGCGGGCGGATCGCGGTCATCGCCGGCGATAGTGGCGCGCCCGGCGGCGGATTTCAAACCCGCGGCGGCGGCGATGTCGCGGACTTGCAAAGCCGCGGCGCCTTTGTATGATCGCTGCCTCGTCATGGGGCGCGGGCGTAGCTCAGGGGTAGAGCACAACCTTGCCAAGGTTGGGGTCGAGGGTTCGAATCCCTTCGCCCGCTCCAATTTTTCGTGGGGAAATCAATAACATAGAACGGTCCTTCGGGGCCGTTTTTTGCTTCCCCGCCATGCTCCGGGAAATCGGGGAAGCATGGGGGAAGTAGCAGGAAGCATGTCGCAGCGGGCGCACGGCTACTTTCGGCATGGGTAACGCCCCGAAGCCCACGTAAGCGGGCGCTTCCAGCGAACGCGCGAACCCGCTGCATGACTTGTCCGCGTCGCGAACGCGCTTGCTTCCCCAGAGCCCGAAACGCTTTGGGATTTGCTTCCCCGGATGCTTCCCCGACGTCTGCGGTGATGGCAAAGGTGTCATCGTTCAGATCCCCGGCCGGCCTGACGCATCGGCATGACAAGGCGCAGCGAGTCCGGCAGTCGCACGAAGCCATGCGCCGCATAGAAGCCGGCTGCGGTTTCGTCCAATGCATCGACGATCACCATGGACGAACCCACCGTGCTGGCGCTCTCGAACGCGCGCTGCAGCGCGTCGGCAAGCAAGACCGACCCAAGGCGCTGGCCCTGCCGGTCCTTGGCGACCGCCAACCGGCCGATCAGGGTGCAACTGACGAGCGGATAGCGGGGAACGTGCTTTCGGGCTGCCTCCGGCACTTCGCCTTGCGAAATCGCCATAGCGCAGAGCGTGTAATAACCGAGAACTCGAGCCGGCTCGGCATCCCGGCTCAGCACGAAGACGGCGTTCGCCTTCCGACGGACGTCCTGCCCGGCCTGGGTCTGGAGGTAGCGATCGAGACTCTCGACCCCACACGCAAAGCCGTTCCGATCGTGCGCGTCGTTCAGGACGGCAATCCGGAGATCGGCGGATGTGGGACTCGACATTCACCGCACGACCCGACGCTGATGCTCAGCGAAAGCCCGCTGGAGCCGTTCGTTCGGGGCGGGCGGGTTGACGAGCGTATCGAAGAAAACCGCGCGGTCGCGATCCGACAGCACAATCGTCTCGTGCTCCGCGATCGTCCGGCGCGCGGCGTCGGTCAGCGCGGTCATACAGAAGTCAGTGAGCTTGCGCCGCTCGAGTTGCGCGGCGCGCTCGATTAGCGCCTTCGTCGGCTCATCAACGCGAAAGCCGAGTCGCTCTTCCCTCAGCCGCCGGTCTTGCTTCGTTGCCGCCATGGTGTTCACCTCTCGACGAATGTACGTCGAATGGACTAACTTATCAAGCTCCTTTGGACATCCGACCTCCGGTCAGCTCCGGCAGGCTTGGGGACGTATCCTCGTTACTCTCGGATACCCTTGACGGCGACCGATTCGCTCACCATCTTCACTTCTCATGAGTGAGGATGTGAATTGCGGCATAGACTAATCGACTTGACAGGCGGCCAGACGGTCCTCTCGGGCGCTATCTCGGGGCGGACACTGCTGAGCGCTCTGATCGCGGCTACACCCTCTTCCGCGGGTCCGACGCCCGCCTTCCTCGACTTCACGGCAATCGAAATTGCAACCGCGTCGTTCCTGCGCGAGGCAGTGATCGGCTTCCGAGACTACGCCCGGCGATCTTTTGAAAACGTCTACCCCGCCGTCGCCAATCTCGCGCCCACCGTCGCCGAAGAACTCGAATTCTTCGTCCGCACCCGCGGTGACGTGCTGTGGAGCTGCGAGCTCGGTTCGAACGACAACGTCACCAGCGCCCGGCTAATTGGCGAACTCGACCCCGCTCAACGCTCAACATTCGACGCAGCGCTCGAACTCGGCGCCATCACCGCCCCTGAACTCGCCGCTCGCTTCGCCGACCGCCAAATCGGACCAACCGCCTGGAACAACCGGCTGTCTGCGCTGGCAACCAAAGGCCTGCTCGTCGAACGCAAGCAGGGCAAGACCAAGTCGTTCAGTCCGCTCCTGGAGATGAGCTGATGGGTCTCGACTACATCCGCGCGCAAACCGGCAAGCCCTGGCGCAAACGTTGGAACGGCGGCCTCGACCGATTGAAGGCACCAACGCTGCTCGATCTCACCGTGACGGAAGCCGCGCGCACCGTGACCGCCGAGCTCAATGCCGGCGCCCGCGTGAAGGCGGGTGACAAGTTGATCGTCCAGAGCGCATCCGACGGCCTCACCATCAGCGACGGTCTCCGCGCGATCGGTCGGATCACCAACCCTTCGACCGAGCTGAGCACCGCCATCCGCGATGGGGGCGGATATGCCGAAGGCGTGCTCCAGCCGATCGGATGCCGGAGCCACGTCAACCGCGACTCAAAACAAATCCGGGACCCGCACGAAAGCCTCGCCGGTCTCAGCGGCACGTCGAACTTTGCGCTCGAGAACATGGTTGAGCGGCAACTCCCTTGTTAGTGCCTCGGAGAGATCGAACCCGTCCATGCAGATGATGCGCTTACCGCGTCCAAAGGCGTGCAGACCGTCCGGCGAGAAACCGCTGTAGCTAATGATCAGGCCGCGCGCCCATGCAGCTTTCTGTTCGACTTTGCCATTGAACGTGTGGAGATGGTCGATACCCGACGGCGCGTTTTGCCACTTTGCCTCCAGCAAGTAGGTCTCATTTCCAAGCTGGAAGCTTCCGTCAATCTGCTCGCCGCGCAGGCGGAACGGGTCGCGGGACTCCAAGCCAAACTTGCTGAAGAGGCCCTTCAGAAACGCCTCGAAGGCATAACCGCGCGGTTGGGGCTCAAGAGAGGTGAGACCGACCAAAGTCGTGTGCAGTTGCTGGAACAGCGCCCGATCGAAGGCTGGCGCCGGCGTCACAGAGTGCGAAGCGTTCGGGCTACCAGCACTGAGCCGATTGATGATGGCCAGAAGCTGGCCGTGTGCATTGATGATCTTCTCTTCGCGACCTGCTCTCTGTCTCAGCACTTCACGATATTCCCATAGCGCGTTCAGGGTGCGCGCCACGGTCGGCTTATCGACAGTTTGGAGGAAGCAACGAAGGCGCTTTGCCTTCGACGTTCCGGTTCTGGCATATGCGGGATCGTCGATGTCGATATTCAGCTCTTCGGCGAAGAACTGCGCGAATGTCCGATCGCTGAAGTTCAAGACGTAGCCGCTGCCCATCTCGAACAGG
>DAHUYF010000072.1 GCA_027315365.1 Rhodospirillales bacterium
GGGGAAATGCTCGACCGCGCGGGCGACGGCAGCTGCCGTCATGGCGGTGAGCGTCGCGGCGCCGTCGGCGGCCGAGAGGCCCGCCGGCACGAAAGCGACAAAATCGTCGCGGTCGAGCGATTTGGGCGGCCGGCGGGCGAAGAAGGGGTGGGCGAGGAAGCGGCCGAGATGCGCGGGATCGATCCGGCCGGCGCGGGCGAGAGCGCCGTCACGATCCACCGGCTCGCCGGTATGGGCCAGCGCCCAGTCATCGATCAGCGCGTTGGCGGGGCCGGTGTCGAAGGCGAGGATGTCGCCGACCCCGGCGCCGATCCAGGTGACGTTGCCGACGCCGCCAAGATTGAGCACGGCGAGCGGCCGCTCGAGCGCGCCGGCGAGCGCGGCGTGATAGAGCGGCGCCAGCGGCGCGCCCTCGCCGCCGGCTGCGACATCGGCCGACCGGAAATCGCAGACCACGTCGAGGCCGGTCTCGGCCGCCAGCAGCGCGCCGTCGCCGATCTGCCAGGTCCGCCGCTGGTCCGGCCGGTGCAGGATGGTATGGCCGTGGAAGCCGATGACGTCGGCACCGGCGATGCCATGGCCGGCGATGAGCGCGCGCACCGCATCGGCATGGGCGAGCGTCAGCGCGCGCTCGACCTCGCCGACCTCTCCCTGGCCGCCCAGCACGGCGTGAAGCCGGCGACGCAGGATCGGGTCGTAGGGCAGCGTGAGCGCCGGCCCGGCGACCACCCTCGCCTCCCCGTCGGTCTCGATGAAGGCGACGTCGATGCCGTCGAGCGAGGTGCCGCTCATCAGCCCGATGGCGCGGGTCAGCCGGCCGCTCATGGCGCGGCGCCGGCGGTTGTGCTAGAGGGGCCGCCGCCGGGAATGTCTGGGCCGTTGCCGATGTCCACCCTTCGTTCGCCTTTCCTCGCCGCCGCCGAAGCGCGCGGCTACATCCATCAGATCACCGACCGGACCGGGCTGGAATCCAGGCTCGCCGCCGGCCCCGTGGTCGCCTATGTCGGGTATGATTGTACCGCCGATAGCTTGCATATCGGTAACCTCGTCTCGGTCATGATGCTGCGGCTGTGGCAGAAGAGCGGCCACAAGCCGATCGTGCTGATGGGCGGCGGCACCACCAAGGTCGGCGACCCCTCGGGCAAGGACGAGATGCGCCGGCTGCTGAGCGACGACGAGATCGCCGCCAACATGGCCAGCATCCGCCGCAGCTTCGACCGCTTCCTCGCCTTCGGCGACGGGCCGGCCGATGCAGTAATGGTGAACAACGCCGACTGGCTGGACCGGCTCGCCTATATCCCCTTCCTGCGCGAGGTCGGGCGGCACTTCTCGGTCAACCGCATGCTGACCCAGGACAGCGTCCGCCTTCGCCTCGAGCGCGAGCAGCCGCTGAGCTTCCTCGAATTCAACTACATGGTGCTGCAGTCCTACGACTTCCTGGAGCTGGCGCGCCGGCGCGACTGCGCGGTGCAGATGGGCGGCTCCGACCAATGGGGCAATATCGTCATGGGGGTCGAACTCGGCCGCCGCGTCGACAACCGCACGCTCTACGGCCTGACCTCGCCGCTGATCACCACCGCCTCGGGCGCCAAGATGGGCAAGACGGCGCAAGGCGCGGTATGGCTCGGCCCGCATCGCATGCCGCCCTACGACTACTGGCAGTTCTGGCGCAACACCGAGGATGCCGATGTCGGCCGCTTCCTGCGCCTTTTCACCGACCTGCCGCTCGACCAGATCGCCCGCCTCGAGCGGCTCGAGGGCAGCGCCATCAACGAGGCGAAGCAGGTGCTGGCGACCGAAGCGACAGCGCTGTGCCACGGGCGCGAGGCGGCCGATGCGGCGGCACTGACCGCGCGCCGCGTCTTTGCCGAGGGCGGCACCGGCGAGGAACTGCCCACGGTGGAGGTGCCGCGCGCCGATCTCGAGCGCGGCATCGCCGCCATCGAGCTGCTGGCGCTGAGCGGGCTCGCCGCCTCGAAGGGCGAGGCCCGGCGCCTCATCAAGCAGGGCGGCGCGCGGCTCAACGACCGCGCCATCGCGGCGGAAACGCAGCTGGTGGGCGCCGCCGACATCGCCGCCGACGGCTGCATCAAGCTCTCGGCCGGACGCAAGCGGCATGCGCTGGTGAAGCCGGTCTGACGCCGCCCCCTACCCCATCCCGTCCCTGCCCGGAGATCCCATGAAAATCCGCAGAATCGTCACCGGCCATTCCGATCAAGGCAAGGCGGTGGTGAGCATCGACGAAGTGTCGACCGACATCGTCTCCTTCCGCGCCGGCGCCACGGTCTGCAATCTGTGGTCGACCGACTCCCTGCCGGCAGACAACCAGGCCGCGGGCGACGGCGCGAAGCAGATTCGCGGCACCGCACTGGCCCACGGCTCGGTGTTTCGCATCATCGAATTCGCCCCCGGCGTGGCACCCCGCAACCATCGCACGCCGTCGATCGACTATGCGATCGTGCTCGCGGGCGAGATCGATATGGACCTCGACGGCGAAGTGGTGCGGCTGCACGCCGGCGACGTGCTCGTGCAACGCGGCACGATCCACAACTGGATCAATCGCGGCGACATCCCCTGCGTGATCGCCTTCGTGCTGATCGGCGCCCAGCCCATCCACATCGCCGGCAAGCCGCTCGACCCGCAGGGATAGAGCTACCGCGATCGGCTGCTGCCGGATTCCGGCGGCGGCGACGGCTCGGGCGCATCGAACAGGAAGAGCTTGCGCAACACGCCCGGCGCCAGCACGCTCAGCGGGTTGACCGTGACCTGCGGCGCGTCGCGCGGGCCGGAGACGCGGAAATTGGCAGCGAAGATGCCCTCGCCCTTGCCGCCGAGCAGCAACGGGCCGAGCAGCGGGATGTTGCCGAGCACGCTGTTGATCGTGTAGGCGGGCACCAGCGTGCCGGCAAAGTCCAGCGTCTCGCTGTTGAAATCGTAGAAGCCGTCGGCCTTGATCCCGATGGCACCGCCATAGGCGCGCAGTTCCGTCACGTCGAGCCTGCCGTCGTCGACGACGAAGCCGCCCTTGAGCCGGGTGAACGGGATGCCGTCGCCTGAGAGCATCGAGCTGATAGCCGAGAGCGAGGCCACCGACAGCAGGCGAGCCAGGATCGGCGCATGCAGCAGGCGATAATCGGCGCCGAGGATGCTGCCGCGGAAGCGGCGGCGGCGGCCGATATCCTCGACCCCCCCGGTGACCTCAAGCCGCCCGCCCGCGATGTTGTCGGAGATGTCGAAAAGGCGGAGCAGCGCGCCCATATCGTCGGCGGTCAGGCGGAAGCTGTGGTCGCCGGCCGCCTGACCGAAGCGGACGCTCGCCTTGCCGCCGCCGGTGAAGGCGGCATCGATGCTCATCGCCTGCCAGTGGATGCCGTCGCTGAAGAGCTGCCCCGTGACCTTGCGCACCTCGCGCTTGGGGCCGAGGATCAGCCGGTCCAGATTGGCATCGATGATCAGCGGCGGCTGGGTCCGATCGTCCTGGGCAGGCTGGTTGAGATCGCTCATCAGCGCGGTGGCGTCGAAGGTCCGGCCGCGCAGATCGATCCGCCAGCCGCCTTCCGCGCGCCGCGTCAGGCTGCCGCCGATATCGGTCGCGCCTGCGACGAGCCGCGGCACGTCCACCCGCTGGAGGGCGCCGCCGGCACCCAGCGTCGCCGCGAGACGGGCATCGAGCCCGCCGCCCTTGATCACCGCCTGGTGGATGGTCCGGACCTGACCGTCGACGAGTTCGAGATCGAGGCTCCCCGCCGCCGGCACGCCGGCCGGCTTGCGCCAGTTGAGCTGCGCCAGCGCCAGCGCGGCGTCGGCAGCATCGAACGAGACATGCGCCGACGCCTGTTTCGCCGACAGCACGGTATAGGCGGCATCGACATCGACCGGTCCGCTGATGCTGCCGACGGGCAGGTCGAGGCCGAGGCCGCGCCGCGCCGCATCGTCGAGCCGCGCCTTGACGGCATAGCGCGAGCGGGGGCCGCCCTTCTTCAGATATTCCGTCCAGTTCAGCGCCACCGGTATGGCGGCGAGCTGCGCCGTGCCGTCGAGCTGCAGTTCGTCCGGGTCGAGCCGGAGCCGCAGATTGCCGTCGCTGAGATCGCGCCCGGAGATCACGTGCCGGGCGCCGACGCTGGTCAATTCGGCGCGGGCGCCGAAGCGCACCATGGCGAGCGTCAGGTCGTGCTTCAGCGGGAAGGCGAAGCTGAGCTGGCCGTCGACCTGACCCGCCACCTCCCCCAGATCGACGTTGAGCGCGTGGACGTAGCGCAGCGGCTTCTCATCCAGCACCTCGAGCACGTCGCGCAGCGGCCCCTTGATGCCGAGCTCGATCGCGAGTTGCTCGTCGTCGGTGTCGAGCTGACTGAGCTTCACCGCGCCACCGGTAAGGCGCACGCCCTTGACCGCGCCGGAACTCGGCACGAGATCGAAATGCGCCCGATCGAAGCTGCCGGTACCGTCGACGCCGCGCAGCGGCTCCAACGGCTTGAAATAGTCGACGGTCAGGCCGCGATAGGCGAGCGTGCCGGCGAAGCTGTCGACGCGCACCGGCTTCGTCGCGTCCGACGCCAGATCGACATGCGCGCCCACCTGCGCCTGCGCCTCGGTGACGACGCCATCATGGACATGCTCGGTGACCCAGCTGCGCGACTTCGGCGACAGCTGCTCGGGCCAGAGGCCGGCAAGAGCGTCGGCCGGAACGTCGCTGAGATGCAGTTCGCCCGCGATCTCCACCGATTGCGGCCAGCCGCCGACCAGCACTCCGTCCCCGACCCCGTCGACGGTGCCAGCCGCTTCCAGCCGCGGTCCCCCGAGATCGAGGCCGAGATGCTCGATGCTGATGCGGCCCGCGGCGGGATCGTAAGCGGCGCGCAGCAACCCGGAAGCGATCGCGATCCGTCCCCCCTCGAGCGCGGGATGCGCCAGCTGCCCCGCGCCGAGGGTGACGTCGCAGGAGGCGCCGCTGATGCGCAGCGCCGCGGTATCGAGCGCGACGCGCACGCGCCCGGAAAACGGCAGCCGCAGCGCGCCGAGCGGTGCCAGCGACGGGGCGGCGTCGGCAAACAGCGCCGGACGCAGATCGGCGAAGTCCAGCTCCATGGCGAGACGCCGCTCGCCGCTGACGAAGCTGAAGCTGCCCTGCAGCTGCGCCTCGATCCCGCCGGGCTCTACGGCGGCGAAGGTCAGGGTGCCGGCCACCCCGCGATCGCCGCGCGACATCGTGGCGTCGAGACGCTTGGCCTGCCAGGCGAGGCCCAGCGCGCGGTCGTCGACGGTGAGCGCCGCGCGGCGGACGGCCACGTCGGTCAGGTAGCCGAGCGAACCCCGCCGGTCCGGCGCCGCGGCGAGATCGCGCAGCAGCTCCTCGCCCCAATCGTCGCTCCCGGGTGCGGCGGCGCCGAGCCCGAGATGGAAGCTGCCATCCGCGGCGCGCGCCAGCCGCAGCTGTGGCCCGTCGAGCGCGATCTGGGTCGGCGCCACGACGCCGCGCAGCGCGGCGCGGAGACTGAAGCCGATGACCATCTCCGGCAGCGTCAGCCGGGCGTCGCCGTCACGGCGGCGGAGATGGACGCCGCGGGCGATGATATCGATGGTGGCGTGCGGTCCGAGGCTGAGCAGCGTGTGGTCGATACGGACGACGAGGCCGCTTTCGCTGCCGGCGAGCCCGCGCGCGACGCTGGGGGTGAGAAAGTCGAGCGACAGCGGCGCGACCGACAGGCGCCAGACGAGGAAGCCGGTCAGCAGCGCCAGACCGGCGACAATGCCGGCCAGCCAGCGCACCGCGCCCCAAGCGGCACGCCGCATCATCGCCCGGCCTCCGGCCCGGCCGCCGCGTCGGCCTTGACCGCCGTGACCGCGGCGCGCAGGGTGCAGCGACCATCGAGCCAGGTGCGCGTTGCGATTGTCGCTCTCCGCCTATGCCGCTCTGCCGCCGCCGGTCGATGCCGACCAGACGCGGCTCGGCTTCGAGCGTTGGCACGAGGCCGCGCAGGAGATCGAGGATCCATTCCTCGCCGCCTTCATGCGCGATCTCGTTGCCGATGAAGCGGGCAACCGGTTGCTCTCATCGCTGTTCGGCAACAGCCCCTTCCTGACGCAATGCTGTCTCACAGAGCCTGACCTTCTGATGCGGCTGGTGCAGCAGGGGCCGGAGGCCAGTTTGGCGGATGTCGAAGGCGGGCTCAATCGGCATCTCGCGACCGCCGCGGACCGACCGGCGCTGATGCGGACGCTGCGGGTCGCGAAGCGCCGCGTGGCGCTACTGGTGGCGATCGCCGATCTCGCCGGCTGGTGGGGACTGGAGCGGGTCATCGGGGCGCTGAGCCGCTTCGCCGACCTCGCGCTGGCCGCAGCGGTCGGCCATCTGCTCGCCGCCGCCAGCCGGCGCGGCGAGATCGAGCTCCCCGACCCGTCCGAGCCCGAGCGCGACAGCGGCTTCATCGTGCTCGGCATGGGCAAGCTCGGTGCGCGCGAGCTCAACTATTCCAGCGACGTCGACCTGATCCTTCTCTACGATGCCGACAAGGCGCGCTGCACCGGCAGGCACGGCGTCGGAGCGTTCTTCACGCAGCTGGCGCGCGAGCTGGTGGCGCTGATCCAGGAGCGCACCGCCGACGGCTACGTCTTCCGCACCGATTTGCGCCTGCGCCCGGATGCCGGCGCGACGCCGCCCGCGCTTTCGGTCAGCGCCGCCCTGGTCTATTACGAGGGCGCCGGTCAGAATTGGGAGCGCGCGGCGCTGATCAAGGCGCGACCGGTGGCCGGCGATCTCGCCGCCGGCGCCGGCTTCCTCGCACAGCTGCGGCCCTTCCTCTGGCGCAAGCATCTCGATTTCGCCGCCATCCAGGATATCCACTCGATCAAACGCCAGATCAACGCCCATCGCGGCGGCGCGCGCATCGCCGTCGCCGGGCACAACGTCAAGCTCGGCCGCGGCGGCATCCGCGAGATCGAGTTCTTCACCCAGACGCAGCAGCTCATCTGGGGCGGCCGCATCCCGCCGCTGCGCGTGGCCGAGACCTGTGCCGCGCTCGAAGCGCTGGCCGCGGCCGGCCGCATCGGCGCCGCGGTCGCGGCGGAACTCATCGCCGCCTATCTTTTCCTGCGCCGGGTCGAACACCGGCTGCAGATGGTCGACGACGCGCAGACGCATACCATCCCGGCCGACGACGCCGGGCTGGCGCGGCTCGCGGGATTCCTGGGCTTTGCCTCGGCCGCGGCGTTCTCGGGCGAACTGCTGCACCACCTCGGCACGGTGGAGAGCCGCTACGCCGCGCTCTTCGAAGAGGAGCCGAGCCTCGCCGCCCCGGGCAACCTCGTCTTCACCGGCACCGAGGACGATCCCGAGACGCTGAAGACGCTTACCGGTCTCGGCTTCGTCGACCCGCCGGCGGTCGCCGCCCGCATCCGCGGCTGGCATCACGGCCGCCACCGCTCGACCCGCAGCCAGCGCGCACGCGAGCTGTTGACCGAGCTGGTGCCGTCGCTGCTGCGCGCCTTCGGCGCCTCGGCCAATCCCGACACCGCGCTGCTGCGCTTCGATCAGTTCCTGGCGCGCCTGCCCGCCGGCGTGCAGCTCTTCTCGCTGCTCTACAAGAACGCTGCGCTGCTCCATCTGCTGGCCGAGATCATGGCGGCGGGACCGCGGCTCGCCGAGCTGCTGGCGCGCCGGCCGGGACTCCTCGACGCGGTGCTGACCGAAGGGTTCTTCGACCCGCCGCCGCCGCGCGCCGAGCTCGCCGCCGAGTTCGACCGGCAGCTGGCCGGCGCGCATGATTACCAGGATATGCTCGACGCTGCCCGGCGTTGGGTCGCAGACCGCAAATTCCAGCTCGGCGTGCAGCTGCTGCGCGCCAGGCTCGACGGCGAGGCCGCCGGCGCCGCCTTTGCCGATATCGCCGAGGCGGCGATCGCCGGCCTGCTGCCGCGCGTCGCCGCCGAATTCGCCCGCAGCCACGGCGAGGTCGCCGGCGGCGGCCTGATCGTGCTTGGCCTCGGCAAGCTCGGCAGCCGCGAGATGACGGTGACCTCTGATCTCGACCTCATCCTGGTCTATGACGCGCCAGAGACGGTGGAGACGTCCGACGGCGAGCGGCCGCTGCCGGTCTCGACCTATTATGCGCGGCTGAGCCAGCGCCTGATCAATGCGCTGACCGCGATGACGCCCGACGGCAACCTCTACGAGGTCGACATGCGGCTCCGGCCGTCCGGCAGCAAGGGGCCGGTCGCCTCCAGCCTCGACGCCTTCCGGCGCTATCACCGCGAACTCGCCTGGACCTGGGAGCACATGGCACTCACCCGGGCGCGCCCCGTCGCGGGGCCGGCGAGGCTGGCGGCGGCGGCCATGGGCGTGGTGACCGCCGTGCTGACGCGGCGGCGTGACCGCCGGCGGCTCGCCGCCGAGGTAGCCGACATGCGCCGGCGCATGGAGGACAGCCGAAAGAATCCGCCCTTCTGGGACGTGAAGCATCGCCGCGGCGGGCTGATCGACATCGAGTTCATCGCGCAGTACCTGCAGCTGCGCGAGGCGGCGCAGCATCGCGAGGTGCTGTGCCAGAACACGGATGCGGCGTTCGCGGCGCTGGCGCAGGCCGAGCTCATCGACCTCACGGTCGCGGAAGAGCTGCGCTCCGCGTTGCGGCTCTGGCGCGACGTGCAGGGGCTGATCAAACTCACCGTCGAGGAGCCGTTCGACGAGGCGGCGGCGACCCCGGCGCTCAAGGCGCTGCTGGCGCGCGGCGCCGCAGCGGTTGACTTCGCCGCGCTCAAATCGGATATGGAGGCCGCCGCCGCGCGCGCGCTCGGGCATTACCGCGCGATCATCGAGGCGGAGGCCCATCCCCAGGAGCAGTCCCCATGAGCATCGAGATCGGCGACAAGGCGCCGGACTTCACCTTGCCCACCGACGGCAATGGCAAGATCAGCCTGTCCAAGCTGCGCGGCCAGAAGGTCGTGCTCTATTTCTATCCCAAGGACGACACCTCGGGCTGCACCGCCGAGGCCTGCGGCTTCCGCGACGCCCTGCCGAAATTCGGCAAGATCGAGGCCGCCGTGATCGGCATCTCGCGCGACAGCGTCGCCGCGCACGACAAATTCAAGCGCAAGCACGATCTGACCTTCACCCTCGCCTCCGACGAGGCGGGCGAGGTCTGCGAGCGCTACGGCGTCTGGGTGCAAAAGAGCATGTACGGGCGGAAATACATGGGCATCGAGCGCGCCACCTTTCTCGTCGACGAGAAGGGTATGGTGCGCGGCGTCTGGCGCAAGGTGAAGGTGCCGGGCCATGTCGAGGCGGTGCTCGCCGCCGCGAAGGCGCTCTGAGCGTCGCCGCGCGGAGCCTCGCCGCCGCCGCCTGCGCCGTGCTCCGCGCGCCGGCGCCGGCGGACAAGGTCGCGCTGTCCGCCGCCGCCGCGTCCGCCTGGCGGAGCGGCGCGCTGGCGGCGATCGGCG
>DAHUYF010000077.1 GCA_027315365.1 Rhodospirillales bacterium
GAGATAGACGAGGAGCTCCGGAGCGAAGGCGCGGATGTCCCGCCGGATGGCCAGGAGATCGCGCGGCGAGCGCGTGCCGACGGTATAGGCGATATCATCGTCGACGAGGCCGGCCCCCTCCAGGACGCTGCGCGCCGAGGCGACGCGGCGATCCGCCGGCCGGCTGGTCAGCAGCCGGATATCGGCACCCGGGAAGGCGCGCCGGATCGCATGCAGCGCCGGGAGAGCCACGACGAAATCGCCGATGCTTCCCAGGCGGTGGATCAGAATGCGCCGCATCCCTCGTGGACCTCATCTGCCAGATATACGACCGCACGGCGCCACCCTGTAGGCCGCCGGACCCAATATTTGTACAACACTATTACCGGAAAGCTTCCGGCCGTCCCGGTGCCCTACCTCACGACGGCGAGACGGGGATGCTCTCATACCCGCCCCTCGTCTTGAAATGCGGCGGAAAAATATCATGACAAGTCACGAAACCCAATGGTAATTTAGATTATTCAAGCATAACCATCGTGTTTCTTTCAGTGAAACTGCGTTATTCATGAATTTTACACTTGCCGACTGTTCCCGATCTACTTTGGACAACCGGATGCCCTGGTGCGGACGATGTCTTTGAAGCAACGCCTCTATCGGGCATCGCCCGTCGGCTATCTCGCGCTTGAAAGGGCCTATCGCGCCTCGCCGCTCGGACGGCGGCGCATGCGGGCTGCCATCGACCTCATGGAGAGGACGATCGCGCGACGCAGCGCCGATGAAGTGCAGCTTTACCGCAAGCACGTCGGACCGTCTCTTACTGTGCTCGGCGGGCCGTTCGCCGGCATGCTTTACTCTCCGGAGGCTGCCGGAAGCGTCCTTGGGCCGAAGCTGATCGGCTGCTACGAGATCGAAATCGCCGGCTGGATCGAGGCCGCGACAACCACCGGTTATCGGCGGATACTGGATGTCGGCTGTGCGGAAGGGTATTACGCCGTCGGCCTTGCCTTGCGCATGCCGGACGCGGAAATCTTCGCCTTCGATCTCGATGCCACCGCCCTCGACACGTGCCGGCGCCACGCGCAGCTCAATGGCGTCGATCGCCGCATGAGGCTGGCGCCGCGATGCACGCATCAGACGCTGGCGGAGATCGTTGCCCCGCCGACGCTGGTTTTTTGCGACATCGAGAGCGCCGAGAGGGAACTGATCGATCCGTCCGCAGCGCCGATTCTTCGCTCGGCCGATATTATCGTCGAGACACATGACTTCCGATCTCCCGGCATTACCGCGGAACTCGTCGAGCGCTTCCGCGCCACGCACCGGATCGAGATCGTCTCGGCTGCGCCGCGCAGCGTGACGGACTACCCCGCCCTGGCACGCTTCCCGGAAGGCGTGCGCGCCGGGCTCATCGACGAAGTTCGTTCAAGCGGGCAATGCTGGATGCGGCTTCTCGCCCGCTCGCCCCTTTAGCGAGCCGCAAACCCGGCCATCATCGCTGTCAGCGCGCGAGGCCAGTCGGATCCCGCGCTGCGAAAGATCGGCTCGGTTCAACGCTGCCAAAGCTGCTGTGCTTCACCGTGATGCCCGCTGAGCGACGCACGCCTTGCAACACCGCGTCGAAGTCATCCGCGATCCTGCTCCACTCGAACTTCTCGAGAGCTTTCGTCATCGAGTCGGCAAAGGCCGGGGGGGCCTCCATCAGCGCTTCGATGGCGTTCTGCACGGACTCCGCCGTCGGCTCGCAACAGCGCACGAACGGTAGGGCCGTGTGCTCCACCTCGTCGAGCTTCGGCGACACCAGGACCGGCTTCCGCATGGCGCCGTACTCGAATATCTTCAACGGAGACTGGTAATGGTAATAGGGAATGTCGTCCACAGCGTTCAATCCGACATCGGACGCGAGAAAATACCGCATCACCTCACCGTAAGGCACCGGTCCGCATATGCGAAGCGCATCCCGATGCCCGGCAAAGCGCCGAGCAATCCGGCCGAGGAGCGGGCTCTCTCCGACGAGAAGGAGCACCACCTTCTTGCCCTTCCTTGCCAGGTTCACAATCGCATCGGCGAAATAGAGGCTCGGGCTGCAGGTCATGCCGATGATCGACACGACGAACTTGTCGGGATCGATCCCCATGCTCCTTTTGCAGGCCTCGACGCTGTGCCCGCGCCGGAACTCGTCGTAGCGCGCCAGCTCGACGCCGTTCGGAACGTAGTGCGAGTTTCCGTTGAGCAGCGACGCCTGACGCAGGAGCCCCCGCGATACGCAGACCGCGGCATCGGCGGCTCGGACATACGCCCGCTCGAATTCCGTGTAAGGCCACTTGGTTGCCCAATCGCCGCCGTCCAGGTAATCGCAGACGATCGGGACATAGTCGCGTAATTCCCGGAGACGGGGATCGCCGGTAACGTAGGGCGCTGCCGCTGCGACGAAAACATCGTACCCGCCTCGTGCCAATTCCCGCTTCAGCACCGCGCGCAGTATCCGGCCGTTGACGGCGTTGGCGCGGGGAAGGCGCCACGTCGCCACCTCCCGCGAGAAGCGGGCATCTCGCGATCGATGGGTCAAGAGATCTGCGGCGTAGCGCCAGACATGCGCTCTGTCATGCGCCCTGAAGCTGACCACGCTGATATCATGCTTCGCGGCCAATCTTTCGATCAGATGGTCGCTTCTCGAACGTCCGCGATACAGGGGACCATGGGGCAGCCACAGGATTTTCATATGCGTACTACGGTGTAACCATAATGTTCGCGCGCCGGCTTCCGCAGATTCGGACCTGTCGCAACTGACGGTCTCCCTCAGGCGGGACGGCTACGGAAATTCGATTGACGTTAGCATATTCGCAAGCGTGGCGCGAGCGCCGGCTGGCGCGCGGCGACGACAGGCGATAAGCTCGGCATGGTGGCTCCGTGGCTATATTTGCCGCCCGTGTACATGAATGACAGGTTCCGGCGAAACTCCCTAACGCGGCGCGGCCCATCCCATCATGCGACCCTTACGGCCCATCCCATCCTGAACCTCGACGATGAACAGACGCGTGCATCAAGGTAATTCCGCGCGCGCCGCCAGCGCTCGCATGTTCTCCCGCCTCGCGGTGCGCGAATGAAGATACTGATGTCATCATACGCTTTTGCGCCTTCCGTCGGCGGGATAGAGGAGGTGAGCGAGCTCGTCGCCGAAGAATTTGTAGCGCTCGGTCATTCCGTGAAAATCGTCACCATGACCCCCTCGATGACCGGGGACGACCGTCCCTTCGAGGTCGTGCGTCGCCCCAGCGCCGCGATGCTGGTGGATAGCGTCCGCTGGTGCGACGTCTATCTGCAGATGAACGTCAACCTCCGACTGGCCTGGCCGCTCGTCATGGTGCGACGGCCCTGGGTCGTGGCGATCCACGCGCCGTTGTATAGTGCAACCGGCTTGGCACGCCTTCTTGAATTCGCGAAGCGCGCCTCGCTGCGGCCCGCCCACGTAACCGCCATTTGCGAGGCGATGAAACGTGGCACCGGGCGGCGCACCGTCATCGTTCCGAATCCCTATCGCGCCGATATCTTCCGCCCGATCGTGGGAGAGCCCCGCATAAACGACCTTATCTTCCTTGGACGACTTGTCCCCGACAAGGGAGCCCCCGTCCTGCTCGATGCCCTTGCTCTGCTGCGGAAAAAGGCCCTTCTGCCCCGGCTGGTGATCGTGGGTCGCGGCCCTGAGGAGGCCGCCTTGCGCGCACAATGCGCTCGCCTTCGCCTCGAGGAACAGGTCGTATTCTCGGGTTATGTCCCGAACGAGGACGTGGCGCGGCTGCTCAATCGGAGCCGGATCATGGTCGTACCGTCCGTCTGGGAGGAAGGTTTCGGGGTCGTCGCGCTGCAAGGGATCGCCTGCGGGTGCGTCGTCGTGGCAAGCCATGCCGGGGGATTGCCGGAAGCGGTCGGCCCATGCGGGGTAACCTTTCCGAAGGGAAGCGCCCCGGCGCTGGCCGATCGCCTGGCCGAGTTGCTGCCGGACGAAGCCAAGCTCGCCCGGCTGCGGACCCATGCCCCCGACCATTTGGCGCGTCACCAGCCTCGCGCCGTGGCGGAGGCCTATCTTGCCGTGATCGAGCAAGCGCGAGACCGCGAGGCGGGAGCGTGGTGGCGCGGCGGTTCGTCCGACCGCCGAAGCGGGCGTCGCGCTTGAGCAACCTCTACCAGTCCGGCGCGGCGTCCTGCATCTCCACTTCCAGAAAGGTCGGGCTGGGTTCCGCGGCGCGATAACGGTCGAGACCGATGACGATACCGAGCGACAGCCAGATCACGATGTTGCTCGGATCCGTGTCGAGCACGTAACCTTTGAAGCTGACGATCACATTGTAGGCAAGGTAGATCGCCAACGGCGCCACGATGCTGGCCGTGCCCCGTCCCCATGAACGGAGGGTCGCGAACAGGGACCGAGCCGCAATCGTCGCCATCAGCATGGCGATCGCCGCGAAGCCAAGCCAGCCGAGCTCGCCGGCCGCCTTGCCGAAATTTGATTCCAGACCGACAACGGTTCCGATCTGGTCGAAGCCGCCCCCGATCCCCCCCGCGGCGTAGCGCGCCGCCGTCGTCGACGTCCCGATCCCCGCCCCCATGACCCCGTAATCGAGGCCGCGGGCGATCTGGTCCCAGACGAAATCTCCTCCGTACTCGCCGGCCAAGCTGCTGCCG
>DAHUYF010000079.1 GCA_027315365.1 Rhodospirillales bacterium
GCTACTCGCTGCGCGCGTGCTCCTCCGGAGCGGCGGCGGGTTTGCCGCTCTGCGCCTCGAGATAGGCGATGATGTCCTGCCGCGTCTCGGCGTCGTCGATGCTCATCGGCATCAGCGAGCCCGGCACCAGGCGCTGCGGCCCGGCCAGCCATTTGTCGAGCGTCGCCGTCGACCAGACGATGCCGGAGTCGAGCAGCGGCTTGGAATAGGGATACCCCACGACGCTGGCGGCGCGGCGGCCGACCACGCCGGCGAGCGGCGGTCCGACCAGGGCGCGGTCGAGCTGATGGCAGCCGGCGCAACGCGAGGCGAAGAGCTTGCCGCCGGCCTCGGCATCGGGCGCCGCATGGTCGAAGCGGGTCAGGTCCTCCGCGCCCTCGGGACGCTCCGAGGCGAAGAAGGTGTAGGACAGGGTGATGGTATCGACGTCGCGCGTCGTCGGGTCGGCGGCGAGCTGCGGGTCGACGAAGAAATCGACCGGCATCTCGACCCGCTGATGCGCGCCGAGGCGCTCCTCGGTGAAGCAGAAGCACTGGATCTTCTTGAAGTAGATGCCGGCCTTGAGCGGCGTCACGTTGAAGGTGGCGTGCCCGACATAGTCCCGCGCCGAGAGATTCTCGGCGGTGAAGAAGGCCAGGGTGTCCTGGCCGAGATGAAGCTGCACCTCGCGCTGCGCCGGCTCGAAGCGCCAGGGCAGGCCGGGCGCGACATTGGTCGTGAAGCGCACGGTGACGACGCGCGAGGATTGACCGGCGGTGTCGGAGGCGACGCGCTGGGTTGCGCCGCCATAGCCGGTGGCGGCGCAGAACAGGCGGTAGAAGGTCGCCGAAAAGGAGACCAGCCCGATCATGGTGCCGAGCATGATGCCGAGCAGCGCCACGACCACGAGATTTTTTCGCCGCATGACGACCTACCGTCCCGATCCGACGAGCCGCCGCGCGCCGATCACGAGGCCTGGCCGAGCAGCGGCCGAAGCTGCTCGGCGAGGCCCGCGGCCGGCGTGTCGCCGGCGAGAAGCCGAACGAACTTGCCTTCGGGGTTCATCACATAGATGAACGAGCTGTGATCGACGAGATAGTCCTTGCCGTCCTCGGTATGGGGCGCGACATAGACCTTGTATTCCTTCGCCACCGCGCTGATCTGCTCGGGCGAGCCGCTGAGCCCGACGATCCGGGGATCGAAGGCCTTGACGTACTCGCCCATCACCTTGGGCGTGTCGCGGCGCGGATCGACGGTGATGAACAGCACCTGCAGCCTGTCGGCCGCCGGTCCCAGCTTGGCGAGCGCGCCGGCGATGTTGCCGAGCGCGGTCGGACAGGCGTCGGGACAGAAGGTATAGCCGAAATAGACCAGCAGAAATTTGCCGGGATAGCTGCGGTCGGTGACCGCCTTGCCGTCACCGCCGATAAGGGTGAAGGGTCCGCCGAGCGAGGCCGTGGCGAGGATCGAGCCGCTGTCGCGCTCGGCGACCAGCAGCGTCGTCGTCGCGGCGCCGCCCAGGATCAGCGCGCCCAGGCCGATGCCGAGGAGCAGGCGCAGGCGCGGCGTCATCGGACCGGTCCGACGGCGGCAAGCCGGGTCAATCCTCGATCGCGCTGCGGCATCGGCGTGGGCGACATCCTCTGCGACGGCCGCTTCGGCAGGAAGCGTGGCCTATCCATCGCGCCGTGACATCAGGATGTCAACGCCCCGGGGTCAATCCGCCGCAGCCCGGCCGGAGATCAGCGCGAGTAGAACTCAACCACCAGGTTGGGCTCCATCGACACCGGATAGGGCACGTCGGCGAATTTGGGCGCGCGCACGAAGGTGCCCTTCATCTTGTCGTGGTCGACCTGGAGGTAATCGGGCACGTCGCGCTCGGTCGATTTCGACGCCTCGAGCACGATGGCGAGCTGCTTCGACTTGTCCTTGACCTCGATGCTGTCGCCGTCCTTGACCCGATACGAGCCGATATTCACCCGCCGGCCGTTGATGCGGATATGGCCGTGGTTGACGAACTGGCGCGCGGCAAAGGGCGTCGGCGCGAACTTCATGCGGTAGATCACCGCGTCCAGCCGGCGCTCCAGCAGCTCGATCAGGTTCTCGCCGGTATCGCCCTTGCGCCGCACCGCCTCTTCGTAGAGCCGGCGGAACTGGCGCTCGCCGATATTGCCGTAATAGCCCTTGAGCTTCTGCTTCGCCAGCAGCTGGGTGCCGAAATCGGAGGGCTTCTTGCGCCGCTGCCCGTGCTGGCCGGGGCCGTAATCACGGTTGTGATTCAGCGGGCTCTTCGAGCGGCCCCAGAGATTGACGCCGAGGCGCCGGTTGATCTTGAACTTAGACCCTTCACGCTTGCTCATGATCCGGTCAACCCGTTTTGGTTGTTGTTGTCCCAATAGTCCTCGCCCGCAGGCGTGGCGGGGCCAATGGCCCGCTTTCTTGGGAATGAAGGGCCGGAACTATAGGGATGGCGGCGGGAAAGTCAAATCTTAACGGCCGTCCGCTTGCGGGGCCTTGCCGGGGCCTTGGCCGCGGGGCTCGCGTCCTCGCGGCGGCGCGGGCCGACGAAGGCGGTGATCACGCCATGGAGCGTGCGCAGCTCCTGCGCGGTCGGGTTGGCGCGCTGGAAGAGATTGCGCAGGTTGCGGATCATGCCGGGCCGCTTGTCCTCGCTGCGCAGGAAGCCGCTGCGGTCGAGCTCCTCCTCGAAATGGCCGAAGAAGCGCAGCAGCTCCTCCTTGGTCGCGGGGGTCGAGTGGCCGGTGGGAAGCTGCTCGGGCGGCGTCGCGTCGCCGGCGGCGAACCATTCATAGGCGACCAGCAGCACCGCCTGCGCCAGGTTGAGCGAGGAGAAGGCCGGGTTGAGCGGCACCGACAGCACGGTGTCGGCGAGCGCCACGTCGTCATTGACGAGGCCGGTGCGCTCCGGCCCGAACAGGATGCCGCACCCCTCGCCCGCCGCCATGAAGCGGCGCATCTCGGCGGCGCCTTCGCGCGGCGTCAGCACGCGCTTCACCATGAAGCGGTCGCGCGCGGTGGTGGCGTAGACGTGGCGGAGATCGGCGACCGCCTCGGCGACGCTGTCGAACAGCCGCGCCCCGGCCAGCACGATATCGGCGCCGCTCGCGGTCGCCACCGCCTTGGGGTTGGGCCAGCCGTCGCGCGGGCGCACCAGGCGCAGCTCGGTCAGGCCGCAATTGTACATGGCGCGCACGGCGGTGCCGATGTTCTCGCCGAGCTGCGGCGCCACCAGCACGATGACCGGCCCGCCCGAAGCGGGCAAGCGGCGATGATCGGTCCCGGCCATGCTCAGCCCCGCCGTCCGGCGCGCCAGAGCTTGTAGGTAAGGCTGTCGTGGAGCGCGTTGTAGGAGGCGTCGATGACGTTGGGCGAGACGCCGACCGTCGCCCAGCTCTCGCCCGCGCCGTCGCTGCTGGTGATCATGACGCGGGTGATCGCCTTGGTGCCGTCCTGCGGCGTCAGGATGCGCACCTTGTAATCGGTGAGGCGGATGCCCTCGAGCTCGGGAAAGACCGGGATGAGCGCCTTGCGCAGCGCCGCGTCGAGCGCGTTGACCGGGCCGTTGCCCTCGGCCACGGTCATCATCGTCGTGCCGCCGACATCGACCTTGATCGTCGCCTCGGAGAGCGTGACGAGATCGCCGCGCGCGTTCCAGCGCCGCTCGTCGATGACGCGGAAGCTCTGCAGCCGGAAATAGTCCGGCACGCTTTCGAGCGCGCGGCGCGCCAGCAGCTCGAAGCTGGCCTCGGCGCCGTCATAGGCATAGCCTTGGAATTCGCGCTCCTTCACCTCCTCCAGCAGCCGCGCCACCTTGGGATGCCTGGCGTCGAGCTCGATGCCGGCCTCGCGCAGGCGCGACAGGATGTTCGAGCGGCCGGCCTGGTCGGAAACCAGGATATGGCGCCGGTTGCCGACGGCTTCGGGCGGCACGTGCTCGTAGGTGCGGGGATCCTTCTCGACCGCCGAGACGTGCAATCCGCCCTTGTGCGCGAAGGCGGCGGCGCCGACATAGGCGGCGTGCCGGTTGGGTGCACGGTTGAGGAGCTCGTCGAGGAGGCGCGAGAGCTGCGTCAGGTGGCGCAGGCCATCCTCGGCGATGCCGGTCTCGAAGCGCTCGGCATAGGCGGGCTTCAGCATCAGGCTCGGGATGAGCGAGACGAGATTGGCGTTGCCGCAGCGCTCGCCCAGCCCGTTCAGCGTGCCCTGCACCTGCCGCGCGCCGGCGCGGATGGCGGCGAGGCTGTTGGCGACGGCGTTCTCGGTGTCGTTATGGGCGTGGATGCCGAGGCGCTCGCCGGGCACGCGGCGCACCACCTCGCCGACGATGCGCTCGACCTCGTGCGGCAGCGTGCCGCCATTGGTGTCGCACAGCACCATCCAGCGCGCGCCCGCCGCCTCCGCCGCCTTGAGGCAGGCGAGCGCGTAGTCGGGATTGGCCTTGTAGCCATCGAAGAAATGCTCGGCATCGAACATCGCCTCGCCGCCCCTCGCCGCCGCCGCCGCGATCGACTCGCCGATGAGGCGCAGATTCTCCTCGAGCGTGATGCCGAGCGCCAGCGTGACGTGGAAATCCCAGCTCTTGCCGACGAGGCAGGTGCCTTGCGCCCGGGCGTCGAGCACGGCGGCGAGACCGGGATCGTTGGCGGCGCTGCGGCCGGAGCGCTTGGTCATGCCGAAGGCGATGAGCCTGGCGCGCGCCAGCGCCGGCGGCGCGGCGAAGAAGCCGCTGTCGGTCGGATTGGCCCCCGGCCAGCCGCCCTCGACATAGTCGATGCCGATGCGGTCGAGCGCTTCGGCAATGGTGCGCTTGTCCTGGACGCTGAAATCGACGCCCTGCGTCTGCGCCCCGTCGCGCAGCGTGGTGTCGAAGAGATAAAGGCGCTCACGGGTCATGGCGCGGCCCACGCACGAGGACCGCCCCCTCTCCGCCCCTCGGGGGCGGAGAGGGAGAAACGCCGTGCGAGCGAGTGTTGAGCAATGCTGTCATCATCGTACCTAATTCACGCGCCGCCAGTCGGTGGTGCCGTCCGGCCTGTCTTCTAGCACGATTCCCTTGATCGCGAGCCCGGTGCGGATCTCGTCGGCGCGCGCAAAGTTGCGCGACTTGCGCGCGGCATTGCGCTCGGCGATGAGGGCGGCGACCTCCGCCGCCTCGCCGCCTTCGCCCTGAAGCCAGGCTTGCGGATCCTGCTGCAGCAACCCCAGCAGCGCGCCGCCGGCCAGCAGCTCGCCCTTGAGCCGCGCCCGCTCGGCCGGCTCGGCCGCCTTGTTGAGCGCGCCCAGGATGTCGTGCAGCGCCGCCAGCGCCAGCGGCGTGTTGAGATCGTCCATGAGCGCCGCCAGCACGCGCTCGGGAAGTTCGGCCGGCACCGCCGGCGGCGGCTGGCGCAGCGCGAGATAGAAGCGGTCGAGCGCGTGCCGCGCCTCGCCCAGCCGCTCGGCGGTCCAGTCGAGGGGGTCGCGGTAGTGGCTCATCAGCATGGCGTAGCGCGCCGTCTCGCCCGGCGCCTGGGCGAGCACGTCGCGGATGATGAGGAAGTTGCCGAGCGATTTCGACATCTTCTCGCCCTCGACGATGACGAAGGCGTTGTGCAGCCAGTAGCGCACGAAGGGCCGCCCGCCATGGGCGCAGACGCTCTGCGCGATCTCGTTCTCGTGGTGCGGAAAGATGAGGTCGAGGCCGCCGGCATGGATGTCGAAGGTCTCGCCGAGATAGGCTTCCGACATCGCCGAGCATTCGATATGCCAGCCCGGCCGGCCGCGACCCCAGGGGCTGTCCCAGCCCGGCTGGTCCCGGGTCGACGGCTTCCACAGCACGAAATCGGCGGGATCGCGCTTGTAGGGCGCCACCTCGACGCGGGCGCCGGCGATCATCTCGTCGCGCGAGCGGCCGGAGAGGCGGCCGTAATCGCTCATGCTCGGCACCGAGAAGAGCACGTGATGGTCGGCGAGATAGGCGTGGCCCGATGCGATCAGCCGCTCGATCATGGCGATCATGCCCGGGATGTGCTCGGTGGCGCGCGGCTCGATGTCGGGCGGCAACGCTCCCAGCGCCGCGGCATCCTCGTGGAAGATGCGCAGCGTGCGCTCGGTGAGCGCGCGGATGTCCTCGCCGTTCTTCCTGGCGGCGACGATGATCTTGTCGTCGACATCGGTGACGTTGCGCACGTAGCGCACCTGCGCCGCGCCGTAGACCTGGCGCAGCAGGCGATAGAGCACGTCGAAGACGATCACCGGCCGCGCATTGCCGATATGCGCGAAGTCGTAGACGGTCGGGCCGCAGACATACATGCGCACGTTCTTCGCGTCGAGCGGCGCGAAGACCTCCTTGCGGCGTGTCAGCGTGTTGTGAAGAACGAGCGGCACGGTCTTGGATCGGCTGGTGAATGCTGCCCGAGGGGTAGCAGATTACTCACCCTCGGTCCACGCCGCTCCGGCCGGTCAGGTGACCGAGGGCGCCGGCGCGCGCGGCGTCTCGCCGGCATCCTGCACCGGCGCCGGCCCCTTGTCCTGGAAGGCGTTGGTGATGGGATAGCGCCGGTCGCGGCCGAAGGCGCGGCGGGTGATCTTGACCCCGGGCGGCGCCTGGCGGCGCTTGTACTCGGCACGGTCGAGCATGCGCCAGACGGCGCGCACGGTCGCCTCGTCATAGCCGCGGGCGACGATGTCGGGCACCGGCATTTCGTGCTCGACCAGGCATTCGAGGATGCCGTCGAGCACGTGATAGGGCGGCAGCGAGTCTTCGTCCTTCTGGTCGGGCTTGAGCTCGGCGCTGGGCGGCTTGGTGATCACCCGCTCGGGAATGACGCGGCCGGCGGGGCCGAGCAGCCCCTCGGGATGCGCCTGGTTGCGCCAGCGCGACAGCGCGAAGACGGTCATCTTGTAGACGTCCTTCAGCACGTTGTAGCCGCCGCACATGTCGCCATAGAGCGTGGCGTAGCCGACCGACATCTCGGATTTGTTGCCGGTCGAGAGCACCATCCAGCCGAACTTGTTGGAGAGCGCCATCAAGGTGAGTCCGCGGGCGCGCGACTGGATGTTCTCTTCGGTGATGTCGGGCGGCCGGCCGTCGAAGGACGGCGCCAGCATGGCGGCGAACGCCTTCATCGCCGGCTCGATGCCGATCGAACTCAATTCGACGCCGAGCAGGCTTGCCGCCTCGGCCGCATCCTCGAGGCTGTCGCGCGAGGTGTAGGGCGAGGGCATCATCACGCAATGCACCCGGTCACGCCCCAGCGCGTCGACCGCGACCGCCGCGGTCAGCGCCGAATCGATGCCGCCGGAAAGCCCGATGACGACGCCGGGAAAGCGGTTCTTGCCGACATAGTCGCGCAAGCCCAGCACCATCGCCTGATAGACGGCCTCGAGCCCTTCCGAGGGCGGCGTCATCGGCCCCGGCTCGACCGTCCAGAGGTCATCGGCGGTACGCCGCCACTCCGTCGCCAGCACCACCTCGCGCCAGTCCGGCGCCTGCACGCGCAGATGGCAGCCGGCGTCGATGGCGAACGAGCCGCCCTCGAAGACCAGCTCGTCCTGGCCGCAGATCTGGTTGACGTAGAGCAGCGGCAGGCCGCTTTCCTGAACGCGCGCCACGGCGAGCGATAGCCGCTCGTCGCGCTTGTTGCTCTCGAAGGGCGAGCCGTTGACGACCAGCAGCAGCTCGGCGCCGCTCTCCTGCAGCGCCTCCGTGGCGTCCGGCGTCCACATATCCTCGCAGATCATCAGGCCAAGACGCACGCCGCGGAACGCGATCGGACCCGGCGCCGGGCCGGAAGTGAAGACGCGCTTCTCGTCGAACACGCCGTAATTCGGCAAATCGTATTTGAAGCGCAACGCCGCGACCTTGCCGCCGTCGAGCAGCGCCGCCGCGTTGTAGCGCTTGCCATCCTGCTGCCAGGGCGTGCCGACGATGATCGCCGGACCGCTCGTCGTCTCCGTGGCGAACGCGCGCACCGCCGCCTGGCAGGCGGCGACGAAGGCGGGCTTCAGCACGAGGTCCTCGGGCGGGTAGCCGGCAACGCAAAGCTCGGGAGCGACGACGAGATCGGCGCCGAGCCGCCCGCCCTCGGCGCGCGCCCGCCGAAGCCTGGCGATATTGCCGGCGATGTCGCCCACGGTCGGGTTGAGCTGGGCGATGGCGATGGTGAGATGGTCGGTCATGGGGAAGCCATCAGCTATCAGCTCTCAGCCGTCAGCCAGGCCGTGTTGCCGTTGATTGCGAATTCTCAAGGGGCGCGGTCGCGCCCTTGCCGCCTCCGCAAGCTGACAGCCGACGGCTGAGAGCTGATGGCTACCCATCGGCCCGCTTCCGCAGCAGGAACTCGCGGCCTTTCTTGACCAGCGGGTTGCCGTCATAGGCGACGATGTCGGAGGTCGCGTAGGTCTCGGTCCAGAGCTCCGGCAGGTAGGAGCCGGTGCCGACCACGTCGATGGGCGCGCCCGCCACCGACATCATGCGGCATTTGGCCGGGGTAAAGCCGGAGCTGGCGACGATCCGGACCTTGGGGAAGCCCGCGGCATCAAGGCGCTGACGGACATGCCAGAGCGCGGCGGCGGTGACGCCGGTGCCGACGAGATAGCGCAGCTCCGCCTCGGTGCGGTAGCCGCGGATCGCCTGCGGCACATGCTTCTCCAGCACGTCGTAGCTGCGCGCGAGGTCGAGCTCCTCGATGTAGCGGCCGCCATGGGTGTCGAGGCGGACGGAGAGCCGGCCGTTCTCGGCGAGCTTGGGAAAGCGGCGGCAGACGGCGAGCGCGTCGCTGACCTCGAGGCCGAAATAGTCGACCAGCACGGTGAGCGCCTCGTCGGGAAAGGCTTCGTGGAACATCTCGGCCGCGCGCACCGTCGAACCGGCATAGCCGATCAGCGCATGCGGCATGGTGCCCCGGCCCTTCTCGTTGCCGAAGAAGCGCGCGGTGGCGTCGGTGGCGTTGCCGACGAAGCCCACCGCACCGACCTCGCGCCGCGCGGCGGCCGAGCCGACCGACGCGGCATAGGCCATCATCTCGGCCATCTCGGCGCCGGCGCAGTGCCGCGCATCCATGGCGAGGAACGCCGTCTTCGGCAGGTCGACGCACATGGCATAGGCGTTGTAGGCGGCAACGCAGGCGGGGCCGAGCTTCTGCAGATAGACCGTCTCGAGATCGACCAGGTGATAGAGCGAACCCGAGAGATAGAGCAGCGGCTCGCCGGCGCCGACCCAATCGCCTTCGGCGTAATTGAACTCGATGGCGAATTTGGTCTGCCGCTCCGCCGCCATCGCCTCGAGGAAATCGACCATCAGCTGCGGCGTGCAGATCACCGGCCGGCGCATGAAGATGGCATAGGTCACCTCCCGGTCGCCGAAGCGGCGGACGACTTCCTTGGTGCGCAGGAAGTAGGCGTCGGTGAGGCGCGGCAAATCCTTGGGATCGGGCTGCATCGCGAATGTCCGGCCGGCGTTCAGGAGGCGATGGCGGCGCGCCGCCGCACCTCGCCCACGCGCTTCTTCTTGAGCGCCTCGGCGATGAGGAAGGCGAGCTCCAGCGCCTGGCTGGCGTTGAGCCGGGGATCGCAATGGGTGTGGTAGCGGTCGCCGAGCGAGGTCTCGGTGATCGCCTGCGCGCCGCCGATGCATTCCGTGACGTCCTGGCCGGTCATCTCGAAATGCACGCCGCCGGCATAGCTGCCCTCGGCGTCGTGCACCGCGAAGAAGCCCTTGACCTCGGCAAGGACGCGATCGACCGAGCGCGTCTTGTAGCCGACCGAGGAGGTCACGGTGTTGCCGTGCATGGGATCGCAGCACCACACCACCTTGCGCCCTTCGCGCGCCACGGCGCGGATGAGTGCCGGCAGCTTCGCCTCGACCTTGTCGGCGCCCATGCGGGCGATCAGGGTGAGGCGTCCCGGCTCGTTCTCGGGATTGAGGATGTCGATCAGCCGCAGCAGATCGGCGGGGTCGAGCGACGGTCCGCATTTCAGCCCGATCGGGTTCTTGACGCCGCGCAGGAACTCGACATGCGCGCCATCGGCCTGGCGCGTGCGATCGCCGATCCACAGCATGTGCGCCGAGCAGTCGTACCAGTCGCCGCTGGTGCTGTCGATGCGGGTCAGCGCCTGTTCATAGGGCAGCAGCAGCGCCTCATGCGAGGTGAAGAGATCGGTCTCGCGGATCTGCGGCGTCGTCTCCGAGGTGAGGCCGCACGCCGCCATGAAGTCGAGCGTCTCGGTCAGCCGGTCGGCGAGCTCCTGATAGCGGCCGCCCGCCGGGCTTTCGGCGACGAAGCCCTGGTTCCAGCTGTGCACGCGGTGGAGATCGGCATAGCCGCCCTGGGCGAAGGCACGCAGCAGGTTCAAGGTCGCCGCCGCCTGGCTGAAGGCCTGCAGCATGCGCCGCGGGTCGGGGGTGCGCGCCGCCGCGGTGAACTCCATGCCGTTGACGATGTCGCCGCGATAGGCCGGCAGGGTCACGCCGTTCTGCGTCTCCTCGTCGGCGCTGCGCGGCTTGGCGAACTGGCCGGCCATGCGGCTCACCTTCACCACCGGGCAGGCGGCGCCGTAGGTCAGCACGACCGCCATCTGCAGCAGCACGCGGAAGGTGTCGCGGATATTGTTCGGGTGGAACTCGGCGAAGCTCTCGGCGCAGTCGCCGCCCTGCAGCAGAAAGGCGCGGCCGCCCGCGACCGCGGCGAGGCTCTGCTTCAGCCGCCGCGCCTCGCCAGCGAAGACCAGCGGCGGGTAGTTGCGCAACGTCGCTTCGACCGCGGCCAGCGCCGCCTCGTCGGGATAGTCCGGCAGCTGCCGGATCGGCTTGCCCCGCCAGCCGTCGGGGGTCCATTTCTGCGCCATCGAAGCCTCGCGAACCTACGCAAGAACGCGTTCCAACCCCAGGAATATCCGGTTCTTCCCGGGAATGCCAGCCTCGCCCGGCAGATCGCCGGAACCCGGCCGCCGCAGGATTGCCTTGCTCGACGCCAGTCTAGCACCAATCCAGGCCAAGAGGATGGCCGGCGGCGCTGCGGGCCAGCCATGCGCCGGCGTAGAATGGCCGTCGTCCCTTGCCGAGGCATCGCCATGAAGCTCTATCTGGCTGGTCCGCTCTTCACCGTCGCCGAGCGCGATTTCAACCTGGGTCTCGCCCGCAAGCTGCGGCGGCTCGGCCATGAGGTGTGGTTGCCGCAGGAGAAAGAGCAGCGCCGCAAGACCGCCCGCACCATCTTCCGCGAGGATGTCGCAGGGATCGACTGGGCCGAAGCGGTGGTTGCCAACATGGATGGGCCTGACCCGGATTCCGGCACCTGCTGGGAGTGCGGCTACGCCTATGGCAAGAAGCCGATCCTTCTGTTCCGCACCGATTTCCGCATCGGCGCCGAGCATCGCGACGCGCCCTACAATCTGATGCTGACGGAATCGGCGACGCGGCGGATCGAGCTGCCCTTCACCGATCTCGACACCCTCGCCAAACGCCTCCATCGCGAACTCGCCAAACTGCGCCGGCGATAGCTCGCCCCTGTACAACAAATAAGTGTTGCGGACACGCATCGCCGCCTCCGGCATGCTGCCGCCGCAGCCGCCGCTGGAGTTCCTTGCATGACCGCCCGGCTCCTCGCCGCGATCGCCGCCGCCCTTCTCGTCTCCTGTGCCGCCTCCATCCCCACCGCGCCCCTCCCGGTCGCCCCCGCTGCGACGGCATCCGCGCCTGGGCCGGCGGTCGGCGCCCCCGAGAGCCCCGCCGAGCAGCGCGTCGCGCATTACGTCGAGGCGATCCGCGGCACGCCGCCGCTGCTCGCCGCCTTCCTGCGGCGCATGCCCAAAGGCGGCGATCTCCACAATCATCTCTCCGGCGCGGTCTATGCCGAGAGCTATATCGCCTGGGCGGCGGCTGACGGCCTCTGCGTCGAGCGGGCGGCGATGGCGCTCGTGCCGCCGCCCTGCACCGCGCCGCAGGCGTTTCCGGCGGCGCAGATCTATCGCGACGGCGCGGTCTATTCCGCGCTGATCGACGCGCTGTCGATGCGCGACTTCGTGGCGGGACCGCAATCGGGCCATGACCACTTCTTCGCCGCCTTCGCCAAATTCGGCGCCGCCGGCGAGCGGCGCGGCGCCGACATGCTGGCGGAGGCGGTCGCGCGCGCCGGCGAGGAGAACGTCTCCTATGTCGAGCTGATGACCTCGCCCGGGATGGGCGCGGCACGCAAGATCGGCGCCGCCATCGGCTGGGACGAGGATCTCGCCCGCCTCGCCGCCAAGATGAAGGCGGCGGGGCTGGAGGAGGTCGTGCCGGCGGTGCGGCGCGACCTCGACCAGGTCGAGGCCGGCATGCGCCGGCGGCTCGGCTGCGGCACCGTCGCCGCCAGGCCCGGCTGCGCGGTGTCGGTGCGCTATCTCGCGCAGGTGATCCGCACCTTCCCGCCGGAGCAGGTCTTCGCCCAGTCGCTGCTCGCCTTCGAGCTGGCCCGGGCCGATCCGCGCGTCGTCGGGCTCAATCTGGTGGCGCCCGAGGACGATCCCGTCACCTTGCACGACTACACCCGGCAGATGCGCATCCTCGGCTTCCTCGGCCGGGAGATGCCCGAGGTGGAGCTCTCCCTCCACGCCGGCGAGCTGGCGCCGGGACTGGTGCCGCCGGAGCAGCTCCGCTTCCATATCCGCCAGGCGGTCGAGATCGCCGGGGCGCGCCGCATCGGCCACGGCGTCGACGTGCTCGACGAGGACGACCCCTGGGGCCTGCTCAAGGAGATGGCGGAGCGGCGGATCCTGGTCGAGATCAACCTCACCAGCAACGCCGAGATCCTCGGCGTCAGCGGCGACCGCCATCCCTTCGACAGCTATCGCCGCTTCGGCGTGCCGCTGGCGCTGTCGACCGATGACGAAGGCGTGTCGCGCGGCGACCTGACGCAGGAATATCTACGCGCCGCGCTCAGCTATCGCCTGGGATACGGCGAACTCAAGACGCTGGCGCGCAACAGCCTCGAATACGCCTTCCTGCCGGGCGAGAGCCTGTGGCGCTCGACCGCGCCGTTCGCGCCGCGCGAGGCCTGCGCCGAGGTCACGCCCGGCGCAGGCACGCCTGGCGCCACCTGCGCCGCCTTTCTCGCCGGCAGCGAAAAAGCCCGCACACAATGGCGGCTCGAGGCGGAATTCGCCGAATTCGAGGCGCTGCCCTGGGCCGGACCCTAGACCGGATTTCTCGAACCAAGTGTCGAAATCGAATCGGGCCGAACGTCATGGAGGTGGCGGCGCGCGCGTGCCGGCCGGTTTTGTCCCAAGTAGAGGAGCCGATGCGATATGAGATCAGATTGCGTGAGATATCCAGACCCGCGCCACGCAAGAGGGAGCGGCGTATGGCACCCATGCCCCATTCGGCGTAGAGCAACGCCCGCCGATCTGCTTTAACCGGCCGCCACATCACCGAGGCCGCCTTGCCCGACCACGCCGCCCTGCCCGCCGCACCGCCGGCGCTGACCGCCGCGCGCCGCCGCTGGATCATGACCGCGGCAATGATGGCAATGTTCATGGCCGCGGTGGAGAGCACCATCGTCTCCACCGCCATGCCGACCATCGTCGCGACGCTGGGCGATTTCCATCTGCTGAGCTGGGTGTTCGCGGCCTATCTGCTGACCCAGGCGGTGACCATCCCGGTCTATGGCCGGCTCGCCGACCTCTATGGCCGCAAGCGCGTGCTGATCATCGGCTCCGGCGTGTTCCTCATGGGCTCGGCGCTGTGCGGCTTCGCCTGGAACATGCCGGCGCTCATCGCCTTCCGCGGGCTGCAGGGGCTCGGCGCCGGCGCGATCATGCCGGTTGCCACCACCATCGTCGGCGACATCTATTCGCCGACCGAGCGCGGCCGCGTGCAGGGCGCGATCTCCAGCCTCTGGGGGGTCGCGGCCGTTACCGGCCCGCTGCTCGGCGCCTTCCTGGTGCAGCAGGTCGGCTGGCCCACCGTGTTCTGGGTCAATCTGCCGGTCGGCGTCGCGTCGATCCTGGTCCTGGTGCTGGCGCTCCGCGAGCAGCGGCCGCCGCGGCCGCACAGCGTCGACTATCTGGGATCGCTGCTGCTGATGACGGCATCGAGCGCGCTGATCCTGGCGCTGGTGCAGGCGGGCCGGCTCGGCGCCGGCGCGCTGGCGGCGCTGCTGGCGATCGCCGTGCTGGCGCTAGCGATCCTCATCCGCCACGAGCGGCGCCATCCGGAGCCGATGATGCCGCTGGAGCTGTGGCGGCTGCGCATCATCGTCGCGGTCAATACCGGCGCCTTCGCCATTGGCGCGGTGATGATGGCGACGGTCGTCTTCGTGCCGACCTATGTCCAGGGGGTGATGGGAGGAAGCGCCCTCCTCGCCGGCTTCGCGCTCGCCGCCATGTCGATGGGCTGGCCACTCGGCAGCACGCTCGCCGGCCGCCTGGTCAACCGCAGCTCCTACCGCGCCATGGCGGCCGCGGGCGGCGCCGGGCTGGTGCTGGGCGCGGCGCTGCTGGTTGCCATGAATCCCGCGCGCGGCCCGCTCTGGGCGGGAAGCGCCGCTTTCCTCACCGGCCTCGGCATGGGCTTCGGCAATACCGGCGTGATACTGGCGGCGCAGTCGAGCGTCCCGTTTCGCCAGCGTGGCGTCGCCACCTCGATGGGCCTCTTCATGCGCATGCTCGGGCAATCGGTCGGCGCCGCCATTTTCGGCGGCATCCTCAATCTCAGTCTGGCGCAGCGGCTGCCCGGCGCCGGCGACGTGGTCGAACGGCTGATGGAGCCGAGCCAGCGTGCGGGTCTCGGGGCCGAAGCCACCGCCCGGCTGGCGCAGGCGGTGGCGGCGGCGCTGCATCAGGTCTATCTCGTGACCGGCCTGCTCGCGCTGGCGGCGCTGTGCCTCGCGCTGCTGTTCCCGGCAGGGATCAATCCCCATCACGGCCGGGAGGACTGACCCGGCGCCGGGCTGGTCCTATGGCACCGCATAGCAGCCATGCCCACCGCCGGCGCCGCCGTCATGATAGACTGGCGCCGGGCAATCAAGGGGTTGCAGAGCATGGCGGCGCTGGCCGAATCGCAACGCGGCGAGCGGGATGTCGCGGTCATATCGCTGGTCGGCATCGCGCATTACATGAGCCATGTGCTGCAGCTGGCGCTGCCGCCGCTCTTCCCCATCCTGCATGCCGGCTTCGGCGTGAGCTTCACCGAGCTCGGCGCCTTCGTCACGCTGTTCTATCTCGCTTCCGGCCTCGGCCAGACGGCAGCGGGCGTGCTGGTCGACCGCTACGGCGCCCCCCGGCTTCTGGCGGCCGGGCTGACGCTGCTGTCGGGCTCGATCGCGCTTGCCGGCCTCGCCGGGTCCTACTGGATGCTGCTGCCGCTGGCGCCGATCGCCGGGCTCGGCAACAGTATCTTCCATCCTGCCGATCTCTCGATCCTGAGCCACCGCGTCAGCGAACGGCGGCTCGGGCGCGCCTATGCGGTGCATGGCCTTTCGGGCTCGCTGGGATACGCCACCTCGCCGGTGCTGGTAACGCTGCTGGCGGCCTACGCCAACTGGCATGTGGCGCTGGGCGCCGTCGGCCTGATCGGCCTCGCCGCCGCCGCCGTCATCTTCGCCCGCCTCCCGCTGCTCGATTACCCCCCCGCCGCGTCCCCCGCCGCCGGCGCGGCGCGGCGCACGCCCTATCTGCAGCTCATCGGCCAGCCGGTGGTGCTGATGGCGTTCGGCTATTTCGCCATGACCTCCTTTGCCGGCTCGGGCATGCAGACCTTTTCCATCGCCGCACTCACCTCGGGCTATGGACTCGCGCTCCATGCGGCGACGCTCGCCCTGACCGGCTATCTCATCGGCAGCGCCCTCGGCATGGTCGCCGGCGGCTTTCTCGCCGACCATACCCAGCGCCACGACCGCGTGGCGATGACCGGCATCGCGTTCGCGGCGCTGCTGATGCTGAGCATCGCGGTGCTGCCGGCGGTCGCCGCCTTCATGCTGCCGATCACGATCATGGCCGGCATGGCCAATGGCGCCACCGGCCCGTCGCGCGATGTGCTGGTGCGCCGGGCCGCCGCCGGCGTCGGCACCGGCAGCGTCTTCGGCTTCGTCTATTCCGGCTTCGACCTCGGCTCCTCGACCGCGCCGCTGCTGTTCGGGGTGCTGCTCGACCATGGCGCGCCGCATGCCATCTTCCTGGCGATCGGCTTGTCCTTCGCGCTCGCGGCGCCGACGGTCATGCAAGTGCGCCAGCGCATCGCCGCGCGCGCCCAGCCGACCGCGGCGGAATAGCTCACTCGTCCAGGCGCTGCTCCGCGCGCATGCGCGCGACGATGGGTTCGCGCACTTTGCGCCGCTCGTCGTCCGGGGCGGCAGATCGCAGGCGTGGAGCCCGTGCAGCGCCAACAACATCCCCGGGACAGCATCGCCGGGAGCCCTGCCGCCAACCGAGGCCGGCCAGGGGAATCTCCGCCCCTGAGCGAGCGGCGGACGCGGCTCCCCGTCCGAGTTTGCCACAAGACACTCCCACGCCGCCAACGCCCGCGCCGGCAATGCCGCACCGGTGCCGGGTGTGCCGCCGGCTCAGCGCAACGTCGAGCAACGCAGCCTCATAGCGCTCGCTTGCCAGGAGGCGCCGCGCTGCGGCGCCGTCCGTGGCCTGATCGACGGCATAGCCGCTCTCCGTGAGATAGGACTGGATGAGATCGCGGACATCGACGCGATCGTCCACCACCAGGATCCGTCGCACGCTCCCCCCTTATGCCAAGCGCCGCCCGCCAGAAATCATATCAAGCCGGAACTTCAAGGCGTTGTAGGCGCTACTCCGCAGCCGCGGCCTTGGGCTCCGGCACCTTGTCGCGCATGGTGACGAACTCCTCGGCGGCGGTCGGGTGGATGCCGATCGTCTGGTCGAATTGCCGTTTGGTCGCGCCGCATTTCAGTGCGATGGCAAGGCCCTGGATGATCTCCGGCGCATCGGCGCCGAGCATGTGGCAGCCAAGCACTCGGTCGCTCTGGCGGTCGACCACCAGTTTCATCATCGTGCGCTCCTCGCGTCCGGAGAGCGTGTGCTTCATCGGCCGAAAGCGGGTGCGGTAGATGTCGACCGCGCCGTGGCGCCGGCGTGCCTCGCGCTCGGTGAGGCCGACGGTGCCGATCGGCGGCTGGCTGAAGACCGCGGTGGCAATGTCGCGGTGGTCGATCTGGATCGGGTTGTCGTTGAACAGCGTCTCGGCCAGCGCGCGCCCTTCGGCGATCGCCACCGGCGTCAGGTTGAGCCGGTTGGTGACGTCGCCGATCGCGTAGATGTGCGGCACGCTGCTGCGCGACCGGTCGTCGACCACCACGGCCCGCTCCGCATCGAGCCGCACGCCGGCTTCCTCCAGGCCGATGCCGCGCGTGTTCGGCCGGCGGCCAGTCGCATACATCACGAGATCGGCCGAGAACGTCTCGCCCTGCGCCGTCGCAAGCTCGAAGCCGTGATCGCGCTTGTCGATGCCGGTGATTTGGCTGCGCGACCGGATCTCGATACCGCGCTGGCGCATCTCCTGCGCCAGGCAGACGCGGATGTCGTCGTCGAAACCGCCAAGCAGTTCCTCGCCGCGGATGACGAGGCAGACTTCGGCGCCGAGGCCGTTGAAGATGCCGGCGAACTCGACGGCGATATAGCCGCCGCCGACGATGACGATGCGACGCGGCAGCGATGCGAGATCGAGCGCCTCGTTGGAGGTGATGGCGTGCTCGATGCCGCGAACCGCCGGCAGCACCGGATGAGCGCCGCTCGCCACCAGGATGTTGGCGGCTGTGTAACGCTTGCCCTCGACCTCGACGGTATGCGGATCGATCAGCCGGCCGCGGCCTTCGACGAGCCGCACGCCGGAATTCTTCAGAAGATCGCGATAGACGCCTTCGAGGCGGTCGATCTCCCGGTTCTTGGCGGCGATCAGCGTTGCCCAGTCATGCACCGGCGGCGCCACGGTCCAGCCGAAGCCGGCGGCTTCGGCGAAGGCGTCGGCGAACTGCGCGCCGTAGACGAGCAGCTTCTTCGGCACGCAGCCGCGGATGACGCAGGTGCCGCCGACGCGGCTGTCCTCGCAGATCGCCACCTTGGCGCCATAGGAGCCGGCGCGGCGCGAGGAGGCAACCCCGCCCGATCCGGCGCCGATGGTGAACATGTCGAAATCGTACTGGGCCATGGGGGCTCTCTCGTCGGCGGTGGCGCGGCCAGCCTAGCGCTTCGCTCCCGCCCGGCTCAACCCGTCCGCCGGACCGGGCGGCACGGCGTCAGCGGAAGTCGACCGCTCCCGGCCGCGGCGAGGCTCGCAGCCCCACGCCGCGTCAACCGGTGACGCCGCCCATGCAGAGATACTTCACCTCGAGAAACTCCTCGATGCCGTATTTCGAGCCCTCGCGGCCGAGGCCGCTCTCCTTCACGCCGCCGAAGGGCGCCACCTCGGTGGAGATGATGCCTTCGTTGATGCCGACGATGCCGTATTCGAGCGCCTCGGCGACGCGCCAGACGCGGTTGATGTCGCGGCTGTAGAAATAGGCGGCGAGCCCGAACTCGGTATCGTTTGCCATCCGGATCGCCTCGGCCTCGGTCTTGAAGCGGAACAGCGGCGCTACCGGCCCGAAAGTCTCCTCGCGGGTGACCATCATGTCGGTTGTGACATCGGCGAGCACGGTCGGCTCGTAGAAGGAGCCGCCCAGCGCATGGCGACGGCCGCCGACGACCACCCGCGCGCCCTTCTCGAGCGCGTCCGAGACATGCTGCTCGACCTTTTCGATCGCCTTCATGTCGATGAGCGGCCCGATGACCGCCCCGGCCTCGGCGCCGGGCGCTACCTTCATGGCCTTCACCGTCTCGGCCAGCTTGGCGGCGAATGTGTCGTAGACGCCGTCCTGCACCAGCAACCGGTTGGCGCAGACGCAGGTCTGGCCGGCATTGCGGTATTTGGAGGCGATGGCGCCCTTGACCGCCGCGTCGAGATCGGCGTCGTCGAAGACGACGAACGGCGCGTTGCCGCCGAGCTCCAGCGACAGCTTTTTCACCGTACCGGCGCATTGCTCCATCAGCAGCTTGCCGATTTCGGTAGAGCCGGTGAAGGTGAGCTTGCGCACGATCGGATTGGAGGTCATCTCGCCGCCGATCTCGCGGGCGGTACCGGTGACGCAGGAGAAGACGCCCTTGGGCACGCCCGCGCGCTCGGCAAGCTCGCACAGCGCCAGCGCCGAAAATGGCGTCTGCGTCGCCGGCTTCAGCACCATGGCGCAGCCCGAGGCGAGCGCCGGCCCCATCTTGCGCGTGATCATCGCCGCCGGGAAGTTCCACGGCGTGATCGCGGCACAGACGCCGATCGGCTGCTTCAGCACGACGATGCGCTTGTCGCGCATATGGCCGGGGATGGTATCGCCGTAGACGCGCTTGCCCTCTTCGCCGAACCATTCGATGAACGAGGCCGCGTAGACGATCTCGCCGCGCGATTCCGCCAGCGGCTTGCCCTGCTCGGCGGTCATGAGCTGCGCCAGATCCTCCTGGTTCGCGATCATGAGGTCGTAGAGCCTGCGCAGTACCACGGCGCGCTCCTTGCCGGTGCGCGCGCGCCATTCCGGCAGCGCGCGCTCCGCCGCGTCGATCGCCGCGCGCGTCTCGTCGGCCCCCATCTTCGGCACATGGCCCAGGATCGAGTTGTCGGCCGGGTTGTTGACCGGGATCGTCTCGCGATTGCCGGCGTCGACCCATTTGCCGTCGATGTAGCATTGCTGACGGAAGAGCTTGGCGTCCTTGATCTGCATGGGAGCCTCCGTTCTGGCGCTGCAGCCGATGATAGCAGGTGGCCGCCGGCTAGCGTTCCGATTCCGACGCTTGGCTCCCAAGCGTCGAAGCCGCAACGCTAGAGCGGCATCGCCACAAGGCCGAGCCGGTCGAAGAGGAGCATGTCGCGCTCGTGCTCGGGATTGGCCGTGGTCAGCAGCTTGTCGCCCGAGAAGATCGAGTTGGCACCGGCGAGAAAGCACAGCGCCTGTGTCTCGTCGCTCATCTCCTGGCGGCCGGCCGACAGCCGCACCATCGAGGCGGGCATGGCGATCCGCGCGACGGCGATCATGCGCACGAAATCGATAGGGTCGAGCCTGCGCGTACCGGCGAGCGGCGTGCCCGCGACCTGGACGAGCATGTTGACGGGCACGCTTTCGGGATGTACCGGGAGCGTCGCCAGCATCTCGATCAGGCCGACGCGATCCTCGAGGTCTTCGCCCATGCCGATGATGCCGCCGCAGCAGAGCTTGATCCCGGCGTCGCGCACATGAGCGAGGGTCTCGAGCCGATCACGATAGGTGCGTGTGGTGATGATGTCGCCATAGAACTCCGGCGAAGTATCGAGGTTGTGATTGTAGTAGTCGAGCCCCGCCGATTTGAGCCGCGCCGCCTGCGCCGGGGTCAGCATGCCGAGAGTGACGCAGCTTTCCATGCCCAGCTCGCGCACGCCCGCGACCATGTCGCAGACCGCGTCGAGATCGCGGTCCTTAGGCGAGCGCCAGGCCGCGCCCATGCAGAAGCGCGAGGCGCCGGCCGCGCGCGCCGCACGCGCCGCCGTCAGCGCAACCGCGACGTCCATCGGCTTCGCCGCCTCGACGCCGGTGTCGTAGTGAGCGCTTTGCGGGCAATAGGCGCAATCCTCGGGGCAGCCGCCGGTCTTGATCGAGAGCAGGGTCGAGATCTGCACCTCGCGCGGGTCGAAATATTGGCGGTGCACCGCCTGTGCGCGAAAGATCAGCTCCGGCAGCGGCAGCGCGAAAAGCGCGCGCAGCTCCTCGCGCGTCCAGTCATGGCGCAGGGCGGCCGGCGGCTCGCCGCTTCGGGTTTGGGTCGAGACCGGCATGGACAGAGCCCTTTCTTGCTGGCGAAGCCGCAGCAGCCCGCGGCGGTCTCCGGGGTAGCGCCCGCGGCCTTCGGCCGTCAAGCGCAGCGCACGGCGGCGCGTTGCGTCCCGTCGGTCGCGGGCCTACGATCAACGCCTCGTCGAGCCCGGAGGCCGCAATGAGCACGATGGTGAAGTCGGCGCGAAGCACGCGCGAGCCCGCCACCCCGGCCAAGCCGCCCGTCTATCTCTCGGGCTTCGGCAACGAACATGCCAGCGAGGCGGTTGCCGGCGCCCTGCCGCAAGGCCGCAACTCGCCGCAGCGTCCGCCGCTCGGGCTCTACGCCGAGCAGATCAGCGGCACCGCCTTCACCGCGCCGCGGGCGCTCAACCGCCGCGCCTGGCTCTACCGCATCCGCCCCTCGGCGGCGCATGGCGCCTATCGGCGCATCGACACCCGGCTGCTGCGCAGCGCCCCTTTCGGCGAGGTCGACGCGCCGCCCAACCGGCTGCGCTGGAGCCCGCTGCCGCTGCCCGACGCTCCCGCCGATTTCATCGACGGCCTCGTCACCATGGCCGGCAATGGCGATGCCAGTGCGCGCAGCGGCGTCGGCATCCACCTCTATCTCGCCAACCGCTCGATGAGCGACCGCTATTTCGCCAATGCGGACGGCGAGATGCTGCTGGTGCCGCAGCACGGGCGCCTGGCGCTCCACACCGAACTCGGGCTGCTCGAACTCGCGCCCGGCGAGATCGCGCTCCTGCCGCGCGGACTTAAATTCCGCGTCGCGCTGCCCGACGGCGCCGCGCGCGGCTATGTCTGCGAGAATTACGGTGCGTTTTTCCGCCTGCCGGAACTCGGCCCGCTCGGCGCCAATGGCCTCGCCAATGCGCGCGATTTCCTCGCGCCCGCCGCCGCCTTCGAGGATCGCGACGCGCGCGTCGAGGTGGTGGTGAAATTCGAAAGCAACCTGTGGGCATGCGAGCAGGACCATTCGCCGCTGGACGTGGTCGCCTGGCACGGCAATTACGCGCCCTGCAAATACGATCTCGCGCGCTTCAACGCCATGGGCACGGTGAGCTTCGACCACCCGGATCCATCGATCTATACCGTGCTGACCTCGCCCAGCGAGATCGCCGGCACGGCCAACGTCGATTTCGTCATTTTCCCGCCGCGCTGGCTCGTCGCCGAGGATACCTTCCGGCCACCCTGGTTCCACCGCAACGTGATGAGCGAGTTCATGGGGCTCATCCATGGCCTCTACGACGCCAAGGCGGAGGGCTTCCTGCCCGGCGGGGCGAGCCTGCACAACTGCATGAGCGGCCATGGGCCGGACGCGCAGACCTTCGAGAAGGCAAGCCAGGCGGTGCTGACGCCGCACAAGATCGACAACACCCTGGCCTTCATGTTCGAGACCCGGCTGGTCTGCCGCCCGACGCGCTTTGCGCTCGAGACCCCGGCGCTACAGCCCGACTACGACGCCTGCTGGCAGGGCTTGCCCCGGCATTTCCGGGGCTGAGGCCCACCGACGAGAACCGGCGGCGGCGGGGCGGTCGCGACGCGCGACTTGCTTTTCCCGGCGAAAAGCACCATTTTGTCCGAATCAGTCTCTGCTTCGGCGCTTGCCGTATCGTCCTTCGGGGCGTTCCTTCAAGAACTCATGAGGCCGACACTGCATCGCACCATGCGAGGGCGCGTGGGGCGTTTTCATCATCTTACGGAGGCCTATATGGCTCTTGGTACTGTCAAGTGGTTCAATGCGCAGAAGGGCTTCGGCTTCATCCAGCCGGCCGATGGCGGCAAGGACGTTTTCGTCCACATCTCGGCGGTCGAGCGCGCCGGGCTGGCCCCCCTCCAAGAGGGGCAAAAGATCCGGTTCGAGGTGGTCACCGAGCGCGGTAAGCAGGCTGCGGCCAATCTATCGCTCGCCGACTGAGGACTGAACACACCGGCACCCGCCGGGCAGCCTCAGGGCTGTCCGGCGGCGCCGGTCGCAGTGTCAACGGCCCACGGGAGGGCTTCATGCAGGTATTCGTCCGCGACAACGACATCAATGCGGCGTTGCGCGTTCTCAAGAAGAAGATGCAGCGCGAAGGCACGTTTCGCGAGATGAAGCGGCGGCGCTCTTACGAGAAGCCGTCCGAGCGGCGGGCGAGAGAGAAGGCCGAGGCGGTGCGTCGTACCCGCAAGGCATTGCGCAAGCGCATGGAGCGCGAAGGTTACTAGGCTACGGCACCACCGCCGCTTTCTCTCGCGGCGCCCGCAGGAGGGTGAGCATGAGCAAAGCCGATGATCTAGCCGCCGCCGCCCGGCGCAAGGCGCAGGAGATCGCCAGCCGGACCAAGGAGGCCGATGCCGAGCGGCTTGCCACGCGCGACAAGCAACGCGAGGCCGAGGCCGCCAAAACGGCGCGGCTCAAGGAGCAGCGCCTTGCCAAGCAGGCCGCCGATGCCGATGCCGCCCGCGAGGCCAAGGAAGCGGTGAAGCAGGCCCAGAAACAGGCGCGCGACGCCAAGCGCAAGGCGCAGGCCTGACGCGCCGCTCCCTCATTCCACCGTCACACTTTTCGCCAGGTTGCGCGGCTGGTCGACGTCGGTGCCCTTAGCCACCGCAACGTGATAGGCCAGGAGCTGCACCGGGATGGCATAGAGCAGCGGCGCCACGAAGGGATCGCAACTCGGCACCTCGATGCCGTGGCTCAGCCTGCCGCCCAGCCTCGCCAGCCCGTCGCGGTCCGAGATCATCACCACCTTGCCGCCGCGCGCCATCACCTCCTGGATATTGGACGCGGTCTTCTCGAAGAGATCGTCCCGCGGCGCCAGCACGATCACCGGCACGCGGTCGTCAATAAGCGCGATCGGCCCGTGCTTCATCTCGCCGGCGGCATAGCCCTCGGCGTGGATGTAGGAGACTTCCTTGAGCTTCAGCGCGCCCTCGAGCGCCAGCGGATAGGCGGTGCCGCGGCCGAGGTAGAGCACATCCCGCGCCTCGGCGATACTCGCGGCGATCTCGGCGATGCGCTCGGCATGCATGAGCACGTCGTTGGCGCGCGCCGGCACCTCGGTGAGCGCGATCGAGAGCCTTGCCTCCTGCGCGGCGTCGATGGCGCCTCGCGCCCGCGCGATCGCCAGCGTGAAGCAGGCGAGCACGGCGAGCTGGGTGGTGAAAGCCTTGGTCGAGGCGACACCGATCTCGGGGCCGGCCAGCGTCGAGAGCACGGCATCGGCCTCGCGCGCCATGGTGCTTTCGGGCTGGTTCACCAGCGCTACGACCTTCTGTCCCTGCTTGCGGGCATAGCGCATCGCCTCGAGCGTATCGAGCGTCTCGCCTGACTGCGAGATGAAGAGCGCCAGCCCGCCTTTGGGCATGGCCGGCGCGCGATAGCGGAATTCCGAGGCGATGTCGGTCTCGACCGGGATGCGGGCGATGCGTTCGAGCCAGTATTTCGCCACCAAGCCTGCGTGGAACGACGTGCCGCAGGCGATGATGGTCACCTTGTCGATGTCGCCGAGCGCGAACGGCAGGCTGGCGAGATGGACGCTGCGCGTCGTCGGGTTGAAATGCGCGTGCAGCGTGTCGCCGATCACCGCCGGCTGCTCGAAGATCTCCTTCTCCATGAAATGGCGGTGGTTGCCCTTGCCGATGAGCGCGCCGGACAGCGCCGTCTCCTTGATCGGCCGCTCCACCTTGCGATGCTCGGCGTCGAACACGCTGGCGCCGTCAGGCGTCACCACCGCCCAATCGCCTTCGTTGAGATAGAGGATGCGGCGCGTCAGCGGCGCCAGCGCCAGCGAATCCGACCCCAGATACATCTCGCCGTCGCCGAAGCCGATGGCGAGCGGCGAGCCGCGCCGGGCGCAGATCAGCAGGTCGGGCTGGCCGGCAAAGAGGATGGCGAGAGCGAAGGCGCCGTCGAGCCGCCTGAACGCCTTGCCGGCGGCCTCGACCGGCGTCATGCCCTCAACCAGATGGCGCGTCACCAGCGCCGCCACCACCTCGGTGTCGGTCTGGGTCTCGAAGCGATGACCCCAGGCGATGAGCTCGTCCTTGAGCTCCTGGAAATTCTCGATGATGCCGTTGTGGACGACCGCGACCCGGTCGGTAGCGATGGGATGCGCGTTGGTCTCGTTGGGCGCGCCATGGGTCGCCCAGCGGGTATGGCCGATGCCGATCGTGCCGCCGAGCGGGGCGGCCTGCAGCCGCGCGACCAAACGGTCGAGCTTGCCCTCGGCGCGGCGGCGCTCGATGCGCCCGTTGACCAGCGTGGCGAGGCCGGCGCTGTCATAGCCGCGATATTCGAGCCGCCGCAGCCCCTCGACGAGCAGCGGCGAGACGTCGTTCTTGCCGATGATGCCGATGATGCCGCACATCAGCTCTGGCCTCGCCGCCGCTTCGCGCCCTTGCCGGCGCGCCGGGCGCGCATCTCCGCGGCGCGTCCGGGCTTGGTCACTTGCGGCGCGCGCTCCACCGCCAGCGCGTCGGCCGGGACGTCCTCGGTGATGACGCTGCCGGCACCGATGAAGGCGCCGTCGCCGATCTTGACCGGCGCCACCAGCGCGGTGTTGGTGCCGATGAAAACCCGCTCGCCGATCTCGGTGCGATGCTTCTCGAAGCCGTCGTAATTGCAGGTGATGGTGCCGGCGCCGATATTGCTGCCGCCGCCGACGGTGCTGTCGCCGAGATAGCTCAGATGGTTGGCCTTGACGCCGGGACCGAGGCGCGAATTCTTCACCTCGACGAAATTGCCGATATGCACGTTCTCGGCGAGGTCGGCGCCGGGCCGGAGCCGGGCGAACGGCCCGATGCTGGCGCCGTCGCCGATGCTGGCGCCGATCATGTGGCAGAAGGCCGGGATCTCGACCCCCGCGCCGATGCTGCAGCCGGGGCCGAAGACGACGAAGGGCCCGACCACGGTGTCGCGGCCGATGCGCGTATCGGCGCTGAGATAGACGGTGTCGGGATCGATCAGGGTGACGCCGCTCGCCATCGCCGCGGCGCGCAGGCGGCGCTGCATCAGCGCCTCGGCCTCGGCCAGCTCGGCGCGACTGTTGACGCCCACCGTCTCGGCGGCCGGCGCCTCCACCGCGCGGCAGGGCAACCCGCGCCGGCGCGCCACGGCGACGAGGTCGGTGAGATAGTGTTCGCCCTTGGCGTTGTTCGTGCCGACCTCCGCCAGGAGGTCGAAGAGCAGCGCGCCCTCGATCGCCCAGATCCCGGCATTGCAGAACTCGATCGCCGCCTCGGCAGGGGTGCAGTCGCTCGCCTCGACGATCGCCTCGAGCACGCCGTCGCGGATCACCAGGCGGCCGTAGAGGCCGGGATCGGTGGGCCGCATACCCGCCACCACGGCCGCCGCCGCCGGCGCCCGGCGGCGCTCGGCCAGCACCGCGCGCAGCGTCCCGGTGGTGATCAGCGGCGCGTCGCCATAAAGCACCAGCACGTCGCCAGCGAAGCCCTGCAGCGCCGGACGTGCCGAGATCGCCGCATGGCCGGTGCCGCGCGCCGCGACCTGCACCACCGTCTCGGCCGGAGCCACCGCCTCGGCGACCGCCTCCATGCCGGGAGCGACGACGACAATGGTGCGCGCCGGGGCGAGCGGCGCCACCGCCGCCAGCACATGCTGGATCATCGGCCGATGCGCGATGCGGTGCAGCACCTTGGGCAGCGCGGAGTTCATGCGCGTGCCCTGGCCGGCGGCGAGTATCAGCACGGCAAGTTGCGGATCGGTCATGGGCGAAAAAGGGAGCGAGGGCAAAGCGGTGGAATCATCGGTGACTCGCGCGGCGGGAACCTGTCATAAGAGGATAACAGCGGCCAGTAAAGAATTGTGAACGAAGATGAAGCGGATCGCCCTGTTATTCGACCTCGACGGCACGCTGGTGGACAGCGTGCCCGATCTCGCCGCCGCCGCCAATCGGCTGCTGGCGGAGCTCGGGCGCGATCCGCTCGGCGAGGCGGAGGTCGCCGCCATGGTCGGCGACGGCGTCGCCAAGCTGGTGGAGCGCGCGCTCGCCGCTCGCCAGGTCGAGGACGCCGCGACGGCAACTTGCGTGGCGCGCTTCGTCACGCTCTACGAGGCGAATGCCACCGCTCGCACCCGGCCCTATCCCGGCGTCCCGCAGGTGCTGACGGAGCTCGCTGCGGCCGGGGCTGCGCTCGCGGTCTGCACCAACAAGCCCGAGCAGGCGACGCGTGCGGTGCTGGACGGGCTCGGCCTCGCGCGGTTCTTTCCCGTGGTGCTGGGCGGTGACAGCCTGGCGGCACGCAAGCCCGACCCGGCGCCGCTGATCGCCGCCCTCGACCGGCTGGACGTCGCGCCGGCAGCGGCGGCCATGGTGGGCGACCACCGCAACGACGTGCTGGCGGCGCAGGGCGCGGGCGCCGCCGCGATCTTCGCCCGTTATGGTTACGGGCTCGCCACGCTGGGCGCCCTCGAACCCGCGGCGATGATCGACACCTTCGCCGAGCTGCCGCGAGCGCTGCACGGACTTTTTGGCTGGGACTGAAGCCGGGCCGAGGGCCGCCCGACGCTCGTTCACCGTGCCGGCTCGAGCGCCGTCATGCGGACCGTGACGAAGCCCCAGGAGCTGCCGAAATCGATGCGCAGCGGCAGCGCCGGCGCTCCCGGCGCGGGGGCGGCGAACCAGACGCGGCCCGCCGTGGTATGGGGCGAGTAGTCCTGGTCCCAGGAAAAGCCGGCGATTTTCACCGCCGCCGCGGCGCAGCGCCGGACATCGCCAGGGGTATGGCCGGGCCACCGCTCCGCCGGCTCGACGCCGTCGTCGCTGAGCAGGATGTCATAGCGCCGGCGACCGTCATAGACGGCGAAGCGGCCCTCGCATCGGCCCCGCCGCGCCACGCTCCGGCCGATCGCCAGGAGCGTGGTGAGGGGATCGAGGGTATCGACCGTCTGCTGGCGGGTGGGCTTGGGCCGGCCCGGATCCTCGGCCGGAACCAGTGCGGTCGTTACCGTGCCGTCGCCGGGATAGTCCAGGCGGGCCGAGCGCTGCTTGCCGCGCGCGCGCAGGCTCTGCTCATGGAACAGCGGATGCAGGTCGGCGGTGGCGATCGTGCCTTGGCTGAGCGTGCGCAGGTCGAGACGATAGAAAAGCCGCAGCAACCCCTCCGTCCTCACCTGCCCGCCGAGCGCGTAAGCGCTGGCACCCTCGTCGAGGCGAAAGTCGAAGGCGACGACCGGAAGGCCCACGACATAGGCCTCATAGCGCACCGTCAGCGGCGCCGGGCCGCCCGCCAGCGCCGCCCGTTGCTGGGCGGCGGGAACGGGGCCGCCCGCGAGCAGCGCCAGCATCGCGACCGCCGCAGCAAGCCGCGCCGATTGCCACAGCCGGCGTTCCGTCGAGACCATCGCTCCAGCCTGCGTCATCGGCGGGCGGTGATCAACGGCGACATCGGCGCGCCCGCCGTTTGCTTGACACCGCCTCGCCCCATCCCCTAAATGCTGGCCGGCTTCGGGCGCTTAGCTCAGCGGGAGAGCACACCCTTCACACGGGTGGGGTCGTAGGTTCAATCCCTACAGCGCCCACCATAGCCCCTCGCCTCCCCCTCCTTTCCTCGTTGCATTAACGATTTTTTGCCGCTGCCGGGCGGGTATCGGCCTTGAAACCCGGAAACGCCCCGCCTATTTTGCTGGCACTCATGCTCGGAGAGTGCTAACAGTCCGGCATAAACTCATAGTCTCGGCAACATTTCGGAGGAGGATTTCCATGCAATTCCGTCCCTTGCACGACCGTGTGGTCGTCCGCCGCATCGAGTCGGAGGAGAAGACCTCCGGCGGCATCATCATTCCCGACACCGCCAAAGAGAAGCCGCAGGAAGGCGAAGTCATGTCCGTCGGCCCTGGCGCGCGGGGTGAGGACGGCAAGCTGCATCCGCTCGACGTCAAGGCGGGCGACCGCGTGTTGTTCGGCAAATGGTCGGGCACCGAGGTCAAGCTCGACGGCGAAGAGCTCATCATCATGAAGGAAAGCGACATCATGGGCGTGATCGAGGGCAAGCCCAAGAGCGCCAAGAAGGTCGCCTGAACCCTTCGGACCCCATTCCAGAGACAGAGAAAGAGAGTGAAGGACCATGGCTGCTAAGGAAGTGAAATTCCATGGCGATGCGCGCGAGCGGCTGCTGCGCGGCGTCGACATTCTGGCCAATGCCGTCAAGGTGACGCTCGGCCCCAAGGGCCGCAACGTCGTTCTCGACAAATCGTTCGGCGCGCCGCGCATCACCAAGGACGGCGTCACCGTCGCCAAGGAGATCGAGCTCTCCGACAAGTTCGAGAACATGGGCGCGCAGATGCTGCGCGAGGTGGCGCAGAAGACCAACGACACCGCCGGTGACGGCACCACCACGGCAACCGTGCTGGCCCAGGCGATCGTGCGCGAGGGCGTCAAGGCGGTGGCTGCCGGCCTCAACCCGATGGATCTCAAGCGCGGCATCGACAAGGCCGTCGAGGCGGTGGTCGAGGACGTGAAGAAGCGCTCCAAGAAGGTCTCGACCAACGACGAGATCTCGCAGGTCGGCACGATCTCGGCCAATGGCGAGCGCGACATCGGCGAGATGATCGCCAAGGCGATGCAGAAGGTCGGCAACGAGGGCGTGATCACGGTCGAGGAGGCGAAGAGCCTCGAGACCGAGCTCGACGTCGTCGAGGGCATGCAGTTCGACCGGGGCTATCTCTCGCCCTATTTCGTCACCAACGCCGAGAAGATGGTGTGCGAGCTGGAGAACCCCTTCATCCTGCTCCACGAGAAGAAGCTGTCGGGCCTGCAGGCGATGCTGCCGGTGCTCGAGGCGGTGGTGCAGTCGGGCCGTCCGCTGCTGATCGTCGCCGAGGACGTCGAGGGCGAGGCGCTGGCGACGCTCGTCGTCAACAAGCTGCGCGGCGGCCTCAAGGTCGCGGCGGTCAAGGCGCCGGGCTTCGGCGATCGCCGCAAGGCGATGCTCGAGGACATCGCCATTCTGACCGGCGGCCAGCTGATCAGCGAAGACCTCGGCATCAAGCTTGAGAATGTCACGCTCGACATGCTCGGCAAGGCCAAGAAGGTGCGCGTCGAGAAGGAGAACACCACCATCATCGACGGTGCCGGCAAGAAGCAGGACATCCTCGCGCGCACCAACCAGATCCGGGCGCAGATCGAGGAGACCACCTCCGACTACGATCGCGAGAAGCTCCAGGAGCGCCTGGCCAAGCTCGCGGGCGGCGTCGCGGTGATCCGCGTCGGCGGCGCCACCGAGGTCGAGGTGAAGGAGCGCAAGGATCGTGTTGATGACGCGATGCATGCCACCCGCGCCGCGGTCGAGGAAGGCGTGGTGCCCGGCGGCGGCGTAGCGTTGCTGCTCGCCACCAAGGCGCTGGCCCGGCTCAAGCCCGAAAACGACGACCAGAAGGTCGGCATCGACATCGTCCGCCGCGCGCTGCAGGCGCCGGTGCGGCTGATCGCCGAGAATTCGGGCGTCGACGGCTCGATCGTCGTCGGCAAGCTGCTGGAGAGCACCAGCGTCAACTTCGGCTTCGATGCCCAGTCCGGCGAGTATGTCGACATGCTCAAGGCCGGGATCATCGATCCGACCAAGGTGGTGCGTACGGCGTTGCAGGACGCGGCCTCGGTCGCCGGCCTGCTGGTGACCACCGAGGCGATGGTCGCCGAAAAGCCGGAGAAGAAGCCGCCGATGCCGGCGCCGCATGGCGGTGGCATGGGCGACATGGATTTCTAAGCGCGACGTCCATCGCGAGAACGGCGAGGGCCGGGGAACTTCCCCGGCCCTTTTTCTTCGCCGGGGCTCAGAAAAAATCCGGATAGAGCGATGTCAGCTTCGCCTCGAGCACATCGACGGGCGCGAGCGCGTCGTCGGCAGAACGGCCGGGCAAGGAGCGGCCGAGATCGTAGCAGACCCAGGCAAGGTCGGTGCGCGAGATCCGGAGGAAATGATCGCCGAGTTCCTTATATACGCCGGCGAGATAGGGATTACCGGCGAGAGCGCGCGCGAAGGCGGCCATGGCCTCCCGGCGATGGCCGGCGGCGCTGAGGCGATCGGCGAGAAAGGCGTCGACGACGTAGCCGTCCGCCACGTCGTCGTGCTTCAGATCCTGCCATACCGTCACCGCCGCAGCGGCGTCCTTGGGCTCGGTGGTCTGCGCCTTGTAGAAGAGCATGGCGCGCGGATCGGCGGCCAGCGCACGACGAATATCGTCCGTCCGCGGGCAACCGGCGGCCCAGCCCAGCCCGGATGCGCAATCGCCCGCGGCGGTTCCGTATTGCAGCGCCGCTTCCGACAGCAACAGCATCGCGGCAAAGCCATGTCCCTGCCCCAGCGCCTGGTCGGCGGCGCGTCGGTAATCCGCGAGCGAGCGCGGGGCGGCGGCACGCCGGCCCGACACCGCTTCGAGCATGGTCGGCAGGAGGCCGCCCAGGCTCAACCCCTCCGCGTCCGCCGCCTGACCGGCCAGCGGACGCGGCTCGAAGCCCGCGGGCAGCGGGTAGTCGCCCTCGAGCCGCTCGACCGACCGCAGCACGAGACCGACGGGGCGGCGCTCGCCATGGGCAAGACCGACCAGGACGAGACGCTGCGGCAGCCTGCCGTCGAGCGTGATCGCGGCGAGAATATCGGGATGGATCGGCAGGCGCAGGCGGAGAAAGCGGGCAACGCTCCTTTGCAGCGCCGCCGGCACCATTTGCGTCGACGGCGCGAACAGCGCCACCTCCTCGCCGGCGAAGCGAAAACGCAGCGCGCCGTCGGCAAGCGTCTCGTGCGAGATCGCCAACGGCGTCGCGCTGGCCGCAAGGCCGGCATCGCTCTCTATCCAGAACCGCTGCAAAAAAAGCGGCAGCTCCTCTCCGCGGCTGGCTTCCGCGAAGAGATCGGCCAGCTCCAGCCGGTTGGTCAGCTCGAAGCGGCGGAACGCCACGTCGCCATAGAGCGAAAGGTTCGCGAAGGCCTGCGCCGCACGGTCGAGGTTCAGCCGGCGTCGCAGGCGGAAGTCATAGAGCGTCTCGCGTCCGCCCTCGACGACATCGGCATAGTCGGTGCCGAGCAGCGCCGTGAGCGGCACCGGCGCCGCATTACCGCGATGGAGATCGAAGACGAGGCGAAGCTGCGTCCGCGGCGCCACCTGCCGGGCGGCACGCAGCGCCGCCGCGTCGAGCTGCGGCCCGGCAATCTCGGCGGTGGATCCGGCGGCCGGCGTCAGCAACAACGCGAGTGTCAGCGCCAGGGCGCCGAGCCGGCGGCAGGTCCGCACGGCTATGCTATTCCGCGTCAGGCTGGAGTTCCGGCCGCGCGCGCTCGAAGGCCTCGAGCGCCATGCAATTGTCGAAGACGCGGCGGATGGCGGGATAAGGCGCCATGTCGAAGCTGGGGTAGCGCCGGGCGTTGAACACTTGCGGCACGAGGCAAATATCGGCGAGCCCCGGGGCATCGCCGTGGCAGAACTTTCCCGTCCGCCCGTCCTTCGCCAGCAGTTGCTCGATGCCATCGAAGCCGAGCTCGATCCAGTGATTGAACCAGGCTTCGACCGCCGCTTCGTCGTGGCCGAGCGGCCTTACCAGGTAACGCAGCACGCGCAGATTGTCGATGGGATGGATGTCGCAAGCAATCGCCTGCGCCAACGCACGCACGCGCGCACGACCAGCGGGATCGGTCGGCAGCAACGGCGGTGCCGGATGCGTCTCGTCGAGATATTCGACGATGGCGAGCGACTGGATGAAGATCTCGCCGGTGTCGGTCTCGAGCACCGGCACCAGCCCTTGCGGCTGCAGCGCCAGGTAGTCGGCCTTGCGCTGCTCGTTCTTGCGCAGATGCACCGACAGCTGCTCGCAGGCGAGCCCCTTGAGATTGAGCGCGATACGTACGCGGAAGGCGGCGGAGGAGCGGAAATAGCCGTAGAGCTTCATCGGACGGCACCCTGAGGCTGGCGAGGCGCCCAGTGTCGCCGCGGCGTGCGCGGCGTCAAGCGGTGCGTGGCCGCAGCACGCGTCAGCCGGCGTGGCGCTGCACCACCTGCTGGTCGATCGCGCCGAAGATGGAGCGGAGCTGCGCGTCGAACATCTCGATACGCACCCGGTCGCCGAAGCGCAAAAACGGCGTCCCGGGCGCGCCTTCCTCGATCGTCTCGATCATGCGGCGCTCGGCGATGCAGCACGAGCCGACCTTCTCCGGGTTGCGGTTCGACACCGTGCCGGAGCCGATGATGCTGCCGGCCTCGAGATCGCGGGTCTTAGCGGCATGCGCGATCAGTGCCGGAAAATCGAAGTTCATGTCGATGCCGGCGTTAGGTCGGCCGAATTCCTGGCCGTTGACGTGGCAGACAAGCGGCAGACGCACGGTGCGCCCGTTCCAGGCATCGCCGAGCTCGTCCGGCGTGACCGCCACCGGCGAGAACGCCGTCGCCGGCTTGCTCTGGAAAAAGCCGAAGCCCTTGGCAAGCTCGCCCGGAATGAGGTTGCGCAGGCTCACGTCATTGACCAGCAGGACGAGCTTGATGTGCTTGGCCGCCGCGTCCGGCGTCACGCCCATCGGCACGTCGTCGGTGATGACCGCCACTTCGCCTTCGAAGTCGATGCCCCAAGCCTCGTCGGCCGCAAGAATGTCGTCCTCGGGGCCGATGAAGCTGTCGGAGCCACCTTGATACATCAGGGGATCGTTGTAGAGGCTTTGCGGCATCTCCGCCTTGCGCGCCTTGCGCACGAGCTCGGCGTGGTGGAGATAGGCCGAGCCGTCGGCCCATTGATAGGCGCGCGGCAGGGGCGAGGCCGCGGCCGCGGCGTGGAACGGGACGGCGCGGCCGAGCTGGCGAAAGTTGAGCAGGCGATAGATCTCGCGCAGCTCCGCCTCGCACGCCGCCCAGCGGTCGAGCGCCGCCTGCAGCGTGCCGGCCGCCTGCGGCGCCGGGGCGCAGATCGCAAGATCGCGGCTCACCACCACCAGCGTGCCGTCGCGGCCGCCCTCCTTCAGGCTCGCGAGCTTCATGACGTCGCCCTTTCCGGTTTCGCGGCGCCGGGATCAAGCACGCCGCGCCGGATCTGATCAAGTTCGATCGATTCGAAGAGCGCGCGGAAATTGCCTTCGCCGAAGCCTTCATTGCCCTTGCGCTCGATGATTTCGAAGAAGATCGGACCGATCATGGTGTCGGTGAAGATCTGCAGCAGCAGCCCGCCGCCGGCAGCGGGCGCGCCGTCGATCAGAATGCGATTGCGCTCGAGCCGCGCCAAATCCTCGCCGTGCGCCGGCAGACGCGCCGCCAACTGCTCGTAATAGGTATCGGGTACGTCCTGGAAGCGGACACCCGCCGCGCGCAAGCCCTCGACCGTGCGATAGATATCGCGCGCCGCCAGCGCGATATGCTGAATGCCCTCGCCGCGGTAGGCCGCGAGATACTCCTCGATCTGCGACTTGTCGTCGGCGCTCTCGTTGATCGGAATGCGGATCTTGCCGCAGGGGCTGGTCATCGCCTTGGAGCGCAGGCCGGTGAGCTTGCCCTCGATATCGAAATAGCGGATCTCGCGGAAGTTAAAGAGCCGCTCGTAATAGCGCGCCCATTCCGTCATGCGGCCCTGGTGGACATTGTGGGTAAGGTGATCGATGCCGATCAGCCCCGCACCCTGCGGGGGCACCTCGCCGCCCGTCATCGGCACGAAATCGACATCATAGATGGTATGGTCGCCGTAGCGGTCGACGAGATAGAGCAGGCTGCCGCCGATGCCCTCGATGGCGGGGATATTGAGCTCCATCGGCCCGACTTTGCCCGCCACCGGCCGTGCGCCGAGCGAGAGGGCGCGCTGATAGGCCTTCGCCGCGTCGCGCACGCGGAAGGCGATGGCGCAGACCGAGGGACCGTGCAGGCGCGCGAAGGCCTGGGCGAAGCTCTCGGGCTCGGCATTGACGATGAAGTTCACGCCGCCCTGCCGGTAGAGCGTCACGTCCTTGGAACGATGGCGGGCCACCGCCGCGAAGCCCAGCCGCTCGAACAGGCGGCGCAGGGCCGCCGCATCGGGAGCGGCGTACTCGACGAACTCGAAGCCGTCGGTGCCCATGGGATTGTCCCAGAGGCTCGCGGTCGGGCCGGGCGGCGCGGCGGCTTGCTCGCTAGCGCTCATGATTCCTCCGCGGCGAAGCAGGGAATGCTTGACGGCAACTGTTCAAAAGGAGAATTTGGTTGATAATGAAACGAATTGCAACCGGCCCGTTGCCGCCGGACGGCGGGAAGCTCTCGCTCAATCTCGAGCATTTCATGCCGTTCCGTCTCTCCGTGCTCGCCAACCGGGTGACGCGCGCCGTCGCCCGCGTCTATGCCCGGCGCTTCCAGCTCTCGGCGCCGGAATGGCGTACCATGGCGGTGCTCGGCCGATATGGCGCCATGACCGCGAACAGTGTGGTCGAGCGCACGGCAATGGACAAGGTGCGCGTGAGCCGGGCGGTGGCGCGCCTGCTCGCCCATGGGCGCGTCACCCGGCGCACCGATCCCGACGATCGCCGCCGCGCGATCCTCGACCTGACGCCCGAGGGAAGCGCCGTCTATGCCGCGGTGGCGCCGATGGTGATGGCCGTCGAGAGCGAGCTGCTCGCCGAGCTCGACGCCGAGGAGCGCCTGCTGCTCGACCAGCTCCTGCACAAGCTCGAACGGCGCACCGCGGCGGATCTCGATGGCGGCGACGAGGAAGCGGAGCTCGGCTGATTTGCCGCCCTACCCTTCCGTGCTATAAGGCGGGCGCAAGCCAAGAGCGGGAGCCAGCGCGTGGCCGGAGCGACGATCCTGGTCCTCAACGGGCCCAATCTCAACCTGCTGGGCGTGCGCGAGCCGGCCACCTACGGTCACGACACGCTGGCCGATATCGAGGAGGCCTGCCTCGAGCGCGCCGCCGAGCTCGACCTCGGCGTCGATTTCCGCCAGTCGAACCATGAAGGTCAGCTGGTCGATTGGATCCAGGAGGCGCGCGAGAACGCCGACGGCATCATCCTAAACGCCGGCGCCCTGACCCACACTTCGATCGCCATTCTCGACGCGCTCAAGGCGTCGGAGCTGCCGGCGATCGAAGTGCATCTCTCCAATATCTTTCGTCGCGAGAGCTTCCGCCGCCATTCCTATGTCAGCGAAGCGGCGCAAGGGGTCATCTGCGGCTTCGGGGCGCAGGGCTATCTGCTGGCGCTGGACGCGATGGCGCAGCTCATCAAGCGCGACTGACGGGGTTTCGTTCAGCATGGCGAATTCGAAGGATTTGACGGTGGACGGCGAACTCGTCCGCGCGCTGGCGTCGCTGCTGGCGGAGACCGGCCTCACCGAGATCGAGTATGCGGTCGGCGAGCGGCGTATCCGGGTCGTGCGCGGCGCGCCCGCGGCCGCCGCGGTGGCGATCCCCGCGCCGCTGGCTGCTCCGGCCCCGACGGCCGCTGCTGCCGACGCACCGGGGGCGGTCAAATCACCGATGGTCGGCACCGCCTACCTCGCGCCGCAGCCCGGCGCGGCACCCTTCGTCAAGCTCGGCGACAGCGTGCGCGAAGGACAGGTCCTGCTCATCATCGAAGCAATGAAGGTGATGAACCAGATCCCGGCGCCGCGCGCCGGCAAGATCGCGCAAATCCTGATCAGCGATGGATCGCCGGTCGAATACGGCCAGGCGCTGGTCGTGCTGGAGTAGCCGCCGGGCATGTTCGAAAAGGTGCTCATCGCCAACCGCGGCGAGATCGCGCTGCGCATTCATCGCGCCTGCCGCGAGATGGGCATCCGCACGGTGGCCGTGCATTCCACCGCCGACGACAACGCGATGCATGTGCGGCTCGCCGACGAGAGCGTGTGCATCGGCCCGCCGCCGGCGCGGGACAGCTATCTCAACATCCCCGCCATTCTGTCCGCCGCCGCCATCACCGGCGCCGACGCGATCCATCCCGGCCTGGGGTTCCTTGCCGAGAGCGCCGATTTCGCCGCGATGGTGGAAGAGCATGGCTTCACCTTCATCGGCCCGTCAGCCGAGCACATCCGCCTGATGGGCGACAAGGTGACCGCCAAGCGCGCGGCGGTGGCGCTCGGCATTCCGGTAGTGCCCGGCTCCGCGGGCGGCGTCGCCGACGCCGCGGCCGCCGCCGAGGCGGCGGCGCAGATCGGCTATCCCGTGCTGGTGAAGGCGGCGGGCGGCGGCGGCGGCCGCGGCATGCGCGTCGCACGCAACCTCGAGGAGCTTGAGATCGCGGTGCCGCAGGCTCAGGGCGAGGCCAAGGCCTTCTTCGGAAACGGCGAGGTCTATCTCGAGCGTTATCTCGGGAAACCGCGCCATATCGAAGTGCAGATCCTAGCGGACGGCCAAGGCGGCGTGATTCATCTCGGCGAACGCGACTGCTCGCTGCAGCGCAAGCATCAAAAGATACTCGAGGAGACTCCCTCCCCGGCGCTCAATGTGGCCGAGCGCCAGCAGCTTCTCACTACCGCAACCGACGCCATGCGCAAGCTCGGCTACAAGAGCGCCGGCACCATCGAGTTCCTCTATCAGGACGGCGCCTTCTTCTTCATCGAGATGAACACGCGCCTCCAGGTCGAGCATCCCATCTCCGAAATGGTGAGCGGCATCGACATCGTGCGCGAACAGATCCGCATCGCCGACGGCGCGCCGCTGGGATACCGGCAGGAAGAAGTCAGGCTCGCCGGCCACGCCATCGAATGCCGCATCAACGCCGAGAATCCCGAGACCTTCGCCCCCTCGCCCGGCTGCGTCAGCAGCTACCACGTGCCCGGCGGCCTCGGCGTGCGCGTCGACAGCGCGCTCTATCAGGGCTATACCGTGCCGCCGCAATACGACAGCCTCGTCGCCAAGCTGGTCGTGCACGGCACCTCGCGCAACGAGTGCCTGATGCGCCTCAGGCGCGCGCTCGAGGAATACGTCATCGGCGGCATCGAGACGACGATCCCGCTGCACCAGCGGCTCGTCGCCGCCGCCGACTTCATCAACGGCGACTATGATATCCACTGGCTCGAGCGTTTCCTGACGCGCCGTTAGACAGAACGGCTCCGGGCGGGTGGAATTCGCGCGCGCCGTGCTGCATCATCCCGGTGATGATCGCGTTGACCCCCGAGCTGCTGCTGCGCGCTTACGCTGCCGGCATCTTCCCGATGGCGGAAGACGCCGAAGACCGGGAGGTGTTCTGGGTCGATCCCGATCAGCGCGGCGTGCTGCCGCTCGATCGCTTCCACCTGCCGCGCCGGCTGCGCCGGGCGCTCCGGCAAGAGCTCTTCGATATCCGCTGCGACAGCGCCTTCGCCGAGGTCGTGCGCGGCTGCGCCGAACCGCGACCTGAACGACCGAAGACCTGGATCAACGAGGAGATCGTGCAGCTCTACACCGCGCTCTTCCGCCTGGGCTTCGCGCACAGCGTCGAGTGCTGGCATGCGGGGGCGCTCGTGGGCGGGCTCTATGGCGTCGCGCTCGGCGGCGCCTTCTTCGGCGAGAGCATGTTCAGCCGGGTGAGCGACGCGAGCAAGATTGCGCTGGCGCAACTGGTGGCGCGTCTCAGGCTGGGCGGCTACCGTCTCCTCGACACGCAATTCGTTACCCCGCATCTCGAGCGCTTTGGCGCCATCGAAATCCCGCGCCGGCAGTACCACCGCGAACTCGCGGCAGCGCTGGAGGTCGACGCCTACTTCCCCGGTGAGCCGCTGCCGGGAGAGGCGGCGGCGGCGCTTTTGCAATCGAGCACCCCGATATCGTAGATCGGGTTCTCCAGCGCCGACAGGGCCGGGCTGGAAGCGAACATCCAGCCACTGAAGACGCGCTGCGAAACGACGGCGCTGCGCTCGCCCTGGCGCATTTCGTCGATCTGCACGAAAGCGGCGCTTTCCGGCTCTTCCTCCGGCGGATGCTTGACGCAGGCGCGCACCGTGATGGTGAGGCGGCCGAAGCGCACGGGTTGATCGACCGGCGCGTCGAACCTGCTGACCCGCGCGGTGGTCTTGTCGAGGCCTTGCAACACCGCCACCGTCTGCGCCCGCGCAGCGCCCGCAGGCAAGGCCGCGAGCATCAGCAGCAGCACCGCCAGGCTGCGCCTCACGCCCGGTCCTTCGCATAAGGGTTTACCAATCCGGCCGCGAGGCAGCGCAGCACCTCGCGGAACTGCGCCTCGTCGCACCCCATCAACAGGGCATCCTCGAGCGCCTCCTGCGCCAGCGCCTGCAGCTCGCCGAGGTTCTCGTTGAGCACCTTGATCTTCTCGACGCAGGAGACCGGATCGCCGTCCGGGGTGCGCCAGACCGGCAGTTCCAGCGTGGCGGGTTTCCTGGCCTCGCTCATGGCGCTCTCTCCGGCGGCTTCAGCGCATTGAAGCGCAGCCGCACATAGTCCACCGTCCAGGCGCCCGCCGCGTCGGCGAGCCGACCGCGCAGCGTCTCCTCGACCTCGTGCTTGAGGCTGGGGCGGGTTTGCGGCGGAACGGTGGCGAGGAAGCTCTCGGCAAAGGTATCGAGCCAATCGGCGAGCGAGCCCGGCAGCCGCGTCGGCCGCGGGATCAGCGCGATCGAGGCGACGGCGAAGCCGTGGCGTTCGAGCCGGACGCGGTACTCTTCCGCGCTTGGGAAATACCACGGGTTCGCCGCCTCGGCGTCAATGCCGCGCCGCGCCAGCGCCTCGGCCAACGCGCGGCGCACGGTCTCGACATTGCCGGCACCGCCGCATTCCGCGACGAAGCGTCCGCCCGGCTTCAGGGCGCGCCAGACGCCGGCGATCACCGCGTCGGGATCGCGCATCCAATGCAGCGCGGCATTGCTGAAGACCGCATCGAACTCGCCGGCGAAGTCGAGGCTTGCGCCGTCTGCTACCTCGGCGGCGAGGCCGCGGGCGCGGGCCGCCGCCACCTGCTCGGCGCTGGCATCGACGCCGATGACCTCGGCGCGCCGGGCGAGGAGCGCGGTGAGCGCGCCGTCGCCGCAGCCGAGGTCGAGGATGCGCTCCTGCGGCTGCGGCGCCAGCAGCTCGAGCAGGGGCTCGCCGAGGCGCGCGACGAACCCGGCGTTACGCTGATAGCGCGCGGGATCCCAGCGCTGCCCGGCGATGCCGGCACCGGGCCGGGCGGCGCTATTTCGCCGGGGGAATCTGACCATTCTGCTGTTTCTGCTGCTGGCCGCCTTGCGTGCCATAGATGAACTGCCCGATCAGCGATTCGAGGCTGATCGGCGGCGTGGTGTGCTCGATCATGCCGCCGGGCTTGATGAACTCCTCATCGGCGCCGGGCACGATCGACAGGTACTTGTCGCCGAGCAGGCCGGTGGAAGCGATCGTCGCCACGGAATCGCGCGGCAGCTTGATCGCGGGATCGATGCTCATCTTCACCACCGCGACATAGTCCTTGGGATCGAGGGTCTGCGAGATGATGCTGCCGACCCGGATGCCGCTGATGCGGACGTCGCCGCCGTCGCGCAACCCCTCGACCCGGTCGAAATTGGCGGTCACGTCATAGCCCGAGACCGCGCGCACCTGGCTTGTCGTATAGGCGAAGAACAGGAACACCGCGGCCACCACCAGCACGACGGCGCCCATCACGGTCTCGACGGCGTTGCGATTCATCCGCTCTTGCTCCCTCGCAGGGTTCTTGTTGCGGTCTTACTCCGGCGTCCAGGGCTGGTAATCGCCGGCGGCGCGGGCGCGATGCCCGCCGCGCAGCACCGAGCCCGGCGGCCGGTAGGCGTCCGGCGTCCCTGTCAGGTTGGGTACGTACTCCTTCTGCCAGGGATACTTTTTCTGCCCTGCCCCCGTCGGCAGCTCGTCGAAGGTATAGTGCAGCCAGCCATGCCATTCCGGCGGCACGCGCGAGGCCTCGGGCTCGCCGTTATAGATCACCCAGCGGCGCTCGCGGCTCTCGCGCCCGCCCCCCCGCTTCAGCGGCCGATGGCGCTTGTCGCGGTAATAGCGGTTGCCGAACTGGTCGGTGCCGACCAGTTCGCCGCGCAGCCAGGTGAAGAGCCTTGTGCCGAGAGTGACGCCCATGACGAAGAACCCGATCGCTTGTGGCGAAAGCGAAGCGCGGCCGCCGTGCTTCCTGGAAAAAACCGGCGCGACTATGGCATCTACCGAGGGGCCGCGTCCAGAGCGCGGGCCGCGCCGACACTCCCGCCCCCCATCGCGACCCGGTCCCCGCCTCGGCGCACCGGAACCCGCCAAAAGACCGGATGCCCCACCGCCCCACTCCTTTTTGGGAAAGCTATAGATTGATCGCGTAACCCCGTCCGCACAAAATCTTGTTGCTGAATGCCAGTTTTTACGCCAACATCTAGTTTCCTGGTTAACAGCCCCTCTACATATAGACAGAGGCGGCTCGCCAGGAAAAGTGGCAAGAAATTTTATGGTGGGCGGGGGTCAGGATGCGCATCGAGCGTCGATTCACGACAGAGGGCCAGGATCCGTATTCCGGAGTCGAATTCCGGGTCGCGACCAGCGAAATACGCAATCCCGACGGCTCGCGCGTCTTCCACCTGCCGGACATCGAAGTCCCGGCGGCATGGAGTCAGGTCGCCTGCGACATCCTCGCGCAAAAGTATTTCCGCAAGGCCGGCGTGCCTGCCGTGCTGCTGCCGGTGGTCGAGGCGGATGTGCCGGACTGGCTGTGGCGGCGCACGCCCGACGAGCAGGCGCTGCGGGCGCTGCCCGTCAAGGAGCGTCACGGCTCGGAAAAGAGCGCCAAGCAGGTATTCGACCGGCTTGCCGGCACCTGGACCTATTGGGGCTGGAAGGGCGGCTATTTCGACGGCGAGGCGGACGCCCGTGCCTATTACGACGAGATGCGGCTGATGCTGTGCCGCCAGATGGCGGCGCCGAATTCGCCGCAATGGTTCAACACGGGGTTGCACTGGGCCTATGGCATCGATGGGCCAGCGCAAGGCCACTACTACGTCGACTTCAAGAGCGGCGCGCTGGTTGCGTCGCAAAGCGCCTACGAACATCCCCAGCCGCATGCCTGCTTCATCCAGTCCGTGGCCGATGACCTCGTCAACGAAGGCGGCATCATGGATCTCTGGGTGCGCGAGGCGCGCCTCTTCAAGTACGGCTCGGGCACCGGCTCCAATTTCTCCAAGCTGCGCGGCGAGAACGAGAAACTGTCCGGCGGCGGCCGCTCCTCGGGGCTGATGAGCTTCCTCAAGATCGGCGATCGCGCGGCAGGCGCCATCAAGTCGGGCGGCACCACGCGGCGCGCCGCCAAGATGGTGACGGTCGACATCGACCACCCCGACATCGAGGCCTACATCAACTGGAAGGTGATCGAGGAGCAGAAGGTCGCGGCGCTCGTCGCGGGATCGAGGCTGGCGCAAAGGCATCTGAACTGCGTCATCGCCGCCTGTCACGGGGGCGAGGCCGAGAGCCTGGGAGAAGGCCGCTTCACCCCGGCGACGAATCCCGCGCTGAAGCGCGAGATCAAGGCGGCGCGGCGGGCGCTGATCCCCGAGAGCTTCATCCAGCGCGTCATTCAGTTCGCGCAGCAGGGCTATACCGCGATCGATTTCCGCACCTATGACACCGACTGGGACAGCGAGGCTTATCTCACCGTTTCCGGCCAGAACTCGAACAATTCGGTGCGCGTCACCAACGACTTCCTCGAGAAGGTCGAGGCTGACGGCGAATGGGAGCTGATCCGCCGCACCGACCGCAAGGTACACAAGACGCTCAAGGCGCGCGAGCTCTGGGACAAGATCGCCTATGCCGCCTGGGCCAGCGCCGATCCCGGCCTGCAATACGACACCACCATCAACGAGTGGCACACCTGCTCCGAGAGCGGCCGCATCAACGCGTCGAATCCGTGCTCGGAATACATGTTCCTCGACGACACCGCCTGCAACCTCGCCTCGCTCAACCTGATGGCCTTCCGCCGCGAGAACGGCGAGTTCGATACGCCGGCCTTCGAGCATGCGACGCGGCTGTGGACGATCACGCTCGAGATCTCCGTGCTGATGGCGCAGTTCCCGTCGCGCGAGATCGCTCAGCTATCCTACGAATTCCGCACGCTGGGCCTCGGCTATGCGAATATCGGCGGCCTGCTCATGGCCGGCGGCCTGCCCTATGACAGCGACGAAGGCCGCGCGCTCTGCGCCGCCATCAGTGCCGTCATGACCGGCGTCGCCTATGCCACCTCGGCAGAGATGGCCGCCGAGCTCGGCGCCTTCCCGGGTTTTGTCCGCAATCGCGAGGCGATGCTGCGGGTCATCCGCAACCACCGCCGCGCCGCCCACGGCGAGACCGCCGGCTATGAGGGGCTGTCGATCCTGCCTGTGCCCCTTGACGCCGCGAATTGCCCCGATCAGGCGCTGGTCGCCGCGGCGCGCCATGCCTGGGACGCGGCCCTGGCGCTGGGCGAGCTGCACGGCTACCGCAACGCCCAGACCAGCGTCATCGCGCCCACCGGGACGATCGGCCTGGTGATGGATTGCGACACCACCGGCATCGAGCCCGATTTCGCCCTGGTCAAATTCAAGAAGCTGGCTGGCGGTGGCTATTTCAAGATCATCAACCGGATGGTCCCCGAGGCGCTGCGCATGCTCGGCTATGGCCCCGACGAGATCGAGGCGATCACGCGCTACGCGGTTGGTCACGGCACGCTCAAGGACGCGCGTGGCGTGAACCATGCGAGCCTGCGCCAGCGCGGCTTCACCGACGGCGCGATCGAGGCGATCGAAGGCGCCCTGGGCGCCGCCTTCGACATCAAGTTCGCCTTCAACAAGTGGACACTGGGCGAGGAGTTCTGCAAGGCCGCCTTCGGCTTCACCACCGCCGAGCTCGATGACGTCGGGTTCGACATGCTGACCGCGCTCGGCTTCACCAGAGCCGAGATCGAGGCCGCCAACACCTATTGCTGCGGCGCCATGACCTTGGAAGGGGCGCCGCATCTGCAGGAGCAGCACTTGCCGGTGTTTGATTGCGCCAACCCCTGCGGCCGCATCGGCAAGCGGTATCTGTCGGTCGACAGCCACATCCGCATGATGGCTGCGGCGCAACCCTTCATCTCGGGTGCGATCTCCAAGACCATCAACATGCCGAACGCCGCAACGGTCGAGGAATGCAAGAGCGCCTATCGCCTGTCATGGCGGCTCGGCCTCAAGGCGAACGCGCTTTATCGCGACGGCTCCAAGCTGTCGCAGCCGCTCTCCTCGGCGCTGCTGGACGATGACGAGGATGCGGCAGCCGATCTTCTGGACAAGGCGCCGCTCGAGCGCGTTCCGGTGATCGCGGAGCGGATCGTCGAGCGGGTGGTGGAACGCGTGGTGCAGCAGGCCGAACGCCGCCGCCTGCCGCAGCGGCGCAAGGGCTACACGCAAAAGGCCATCGTCGGCGGCCACAAGGTCTATCTGCGCACCGGCGAGTACGAAGACGGCAAGCTCGCGGAGGTCTTCATCGACATGCACAAGGAAGGCTCCGCCTTCCGCTCGCTGATGAACAACTTCGCCATCGCCATCTCGATCGGCATGCAATACGGCGTGCCGCTCGAGGAATACGTCGAGGCCTTCACCTTCACCCGCTTCGAGCCCGCTGGCATGGTCGAGGGCAACGACGCCATCAAGATGGCGACCTCGCTGCTCGACTACATCTTCCGCGAGCTCGCCATCTCCTATCTCGGTCGCAACGATCTCGCCCATGTGCAGCCCGCCGACATTCTGCCGGACACGCTGGGCAAGGGCGTCGCGGAGTCGAGCCTGCCCGACGGCGGCCACCGCAACGACGTGGCGGCGGCGGTGCAGAAGGCGCTGTCGACCGGCTACGTTCGCAACCGGCTTACCAAGCTCACCGTTTTCGAGGGCGGTGTGCGGGGAGCGATGACGAGCGACGGGAGCACGGCCATCACCATGGGCGCGCCGGCCACGCAAAGCGTGGCATTCGCGGCGGAGCTGCAGGCGAGCACTTCGCTCACCCAGCCCGATACGCGGATCGAGCAGATTCGCGCCGCGCGCATGAAAGGCTACGAGGGCGATAGCTGTGGCGAATGCGGCAATTTCACCCTCGTGCGCAACGGGACCTGCCTCAAATGCGATACGTGCGGCAGCACAAGCGGCTGTAGCTAATCGCGGCGTGCCCCCGGCTCTAAGCCTCCCGGCCGGGCCACGGTATTGAGGCAGAAATTGGGGTGCGGCGAAAGCCGCACCCCTCTTTTTTCCATTCCCCACGCCGGAGCGGCCGGCTGCCCGCTCGGCACGCTGCGCAAAAATTAATCACAACGATCTCGACTCGTCCTTTGAGCGCCGCGCGATCCGGGGCAAAACCCGCCGCCGGCACGGCATGCTTTTTGCTGGTCCTTCGAGAGCGCAGCGGCGTCGCCGCGCCCGGCAAAGGAGTCCTCATGCCGCATCGGATCGGGACCGTGATCTCGGCGCTCTTGGCCGCCGTTATGCTCGCCGGAGCGGCGTCGCGCCCGGTGGCGGCCGAGGATAGGGTGATCAAGGTCGGCACCTTGAAGCTGATCCACGCCATCACCCCCTACTTCTATGAGAAATTCACCCCGCCGGGCTACAAGGTCGAGATCTTCCCCTTTGAAAGCCCGACCGACGGCAAGAATGCGGTGGTGACGGGATCGGTGGATTTCGGCACCTATGGCCTTGCCGCGGCCACGCTCGGCGCCGCCGCGGGCGAGCCGGTAGTGGTGATCGGCGCCTCCTGCAATCGCGGCATGGCCGTCGTCGCCGGCATCGACAGCGGCATCGCCAGCATCCGCGATCTCAAGGGAAAAAAGGTCGGCATCTGGCCGGGCTCGACCCAGGAAGTCGTCATCCTCAACCGTCTCGCCGACGAGAGAATGTCGATCAGGGACATCCAGATGATCCGCATCTCCTTCGGCGACATGGCGCCGGCACTCGCGCGCGGCGATATCGACGCCTATGTCGGCGCGGAGCCGGGGCCGGGCATCAGCCTCGCCAACGGCACCGGCAGGATCGTCGAGTACCCCTACTCCACCAAGGTCGGGTCGCTCAACATGGTGATGACGACCAGCCAGGCCATGGTGGACCGCGATCCCGCACTGGTCGTCACCTTTCTCAGGATTCATCGCGCCGCTACGGAATATGCCATGGCGCATCGCGACGCGCTGGTAGCGATGGCGGTGGCGAAGCTCGGACAGACGCGAGGGTCGATCGAGAAGGCGGCGCCGAATGTCGAACTCACCTGGAACATCGACGATGCGTTCATGACCGCGGCCAGGTTCTATGGCGCGCAGATGCTCGAGCGGAAGCAGATCCGCCAGCTGCCGGCTGATTACGACAGCTTCATCAATCGCCGCTTCGTGCGCGAGATCGCCGAATAACGCCGTGAGCGACGCCCCCACGATTGCCGCCCCGGCGCGCCGCACGGCCCCGACCGCATGCATCGCCGCGATTCCGATGCCGAGCCGCGCGATGCGAGCGGCGATCCCGGTGCTGATCGTTCCTCTCGGCCTCCTGCTGTTGTGGCACGTCATGGTGACGCTCAGCGGCACGCGGCTGGTGCCGACGCCGGCCAGCGTCGCGGTGACGATCTACGACTTCGTCTTCGGCGGCATCTACGACGATGCCTTCTCCGGCACGGCCTACATCCATCTCTACCAATCGGCACGCCGCGTCTACGGCGGCTTCCTGCTCGCCGCCGCCTTCGGCGTACCGCTCGGACTGTTGCTCGGACGCGTGACGCTGCTGCGCCGGATGCTCGATCCCACGATTTCGCTGCTGCGTCCGGTGCCGGTAACCGCCTGGTTGCCGCTGTCGATGATCTTTTTCGGGCTCGGCCCCAGCTCGGCGGTATTCCTGGTGTTTCTCGGCGCCTTCTACCCGATCCTGCTCAACACCACCTTCGGCGTGCGCGCCACCGATGCGCGGCTGTTCGAGGCGGCGGCGATGCTGGGCTGCCGCGGATCGGCGATGTTCCGCTCCATCGTCCTGCCCGCAGCGCTGCCGAGTATCTTCAACGGGCTGCGGCTCGGGCTCGGTTTCGCATGGGTGCTGATCGTCGTCGGCGAGATGACCGGCGTGCCGCAGGGCCTCGGCGCCGTGATCATGGACGGGCGTACATTGTCGCGCACCGACCTGGTCATCACCGGCATGATCGTCATCGGCGTCGCCGGCTTCCTATCCGACCGGCTGATGGTGGCGCTCAACAACCGCCTGCTGCGCTGGAGCCCGCAGCATGGCTGAACCGCCGATGCTCGATATCCGGCAAGTCAGCAAGCGCTTCCAGCTCGACGGCGACACCATCGAGGCGTTGACCCCGATCGATCTCGCCATCGCGCGCGGCGAATTCATCTGCCTCATCGGCGCCTCCGGATGCGGCAAGTCGACGCTGCTCCGGATCATCGCCGGTTTCGAGACCGCCTCCTCGGGAGAGGTGTTTGCCGCCGGCAAGAAGGTGGCGGGCCCGGGCCCCGACCGCGGCATGGTCTTCCAGGACTATGCGCTCTTTCCGTGGATGACCGTGCGGCAGAACATCGGTTTCGGCCCGCGGCAGCGCGGGCTGCGGCGGGACGAAGTGCGCGACGTCGCCGAGCGATATGCGGCGATGGTCGGACTCAGTCGCTTCACCGACCGTTATCCGCATCAGCTTTCCGGGGGCATGAAGCAGCGCGTGGCCATCGCCCGATGCCTGGCCAACGACGCTGACGTGTTGCTGATGGATGAGCCCTTCGGGGCGCTCGATGCGCTTACTCGTGCGAAGCTGCAGGATGAACTGCTGGATATCTGGCAGCGCACCCGCACAACCATCATCTTCGTCACTCATTCCGTCGAGGAGGCGGCGCTTCTCGCCGACCGCATTGTCGTCATGTCGGCTTCTCCCGGCCGCGTCGACAGCGACAACGCCGTGAGCTTGCCGCGGCAGCGCGACGTTTCATCAGCCGATTTCAACGCGCTCAGGCGCATGATCACCAATCGGCTGTCCAGCCATCTCGTGTCCGGCGCCGCCTAGGAAAAAGCCGCTACCGAGCGCCCGCCGGCAGCAATTTTCCGCCGCGCCGCGGGGATGCCGCGGCGGCGCCCCGCCTACCATCAGTACCCTCGCCGCTGTGGCGAGGGGCCACGCGCAGTTACTGACCGGCCATCTCTACGGTGGCCGGTCCTTTTTTCTCGGGGTTCAGCCGGGCTTGCTGCCGAACAGCGCCTGAAGCGCCTCGGCGGGCAGCTTGGCGAGGCCGGGCGGCACCTGGAACAGGGCGGGGTTCTGCGGTCCCACGGCGAGGTTGCCGAGTTCCATGCGAATTGACAGTGGCTTGCCGCCATTTTTGCGAGTGATCGTGCCGTCGATCCGCATCAGGACGCCCGGCGCGCTCAGCCAGGCATAGCCCTCGGCGCGGCTGCCGTCGGCCGACACATGGTCGATCCGGTACTTGGTCGTGCGCACCCCGTTGATCGTCTCCCGCCCGACCGGCCTCCGGCGCAGGCTGGGATCGTCCAGCTCGGCCATAACACCGGGAAAGCCGAAGGCGATATAGCTCTTCAGCATCGGCACGATCAGGAAAGCCTGCTTGGCGGCAGCGTCGAGGATGATGACCTCGGGTATCCCCTGGATTTCCTGTTCGTGGCGTTCACGGCCGGGAACATGAAATACCATCCCGGTATAGCTCCGGCCGTTCACGGTCACCGTGCGCTCGGCGCTGTAGGCGATACTGGCGTCGCCAAGCAGTGCCGCCCGCGCCACTGCCGGCGAGACGACGAGAAGCAGGAGACTCAACAGCAGCGTCGATCGGCGCATATGCTCCTCCCTGGCGGCGAGAACATCCCGATAGCCGCCGATTGCGGCGCTTTCGCGGCGACAAGCCGGCGGGCTATGCTGCCTGGCGCGGCGAAAACCTGGAGAAAGACGTGGTCATGGCGGGACGGATCGAGGCGCGATTGACAGAACTCAAGCTTGAACTGCCGCAGGCGGCAGCGCCGGCGGCGAATTATGTACCGACGGTGCGCAGCGGCGACCTGCTCTTCGTTGCCGGTCAGATATGCCAATGGCAGGGCGAGCGCCGCTTCATCGGCAAGCTCGGCCGCGAGATCAGTCTCGATCATGGCCAGCAAGCGGCGCGGCTTTGCGCGCTCAACATCCTCGCCCAGGCCAAGGCGGCGCTGAACGGCGACCTCGACCGTATCCTGCGCTGCGTGCGGCTGGGAGCCTTCGTGAACTGCACCGATGACTACACCCAGCAGCCGCAGGTGGCGAACGGCGCCTCCGACCTGATGGTCGAACTGCTCGGCGACGCCGGCCGGCACGTCCGCGCCGCGGTCGGCGTCAGCGCCCTCCCCGGTGGCGTCGCGGTCGAGATCGACGCCATCTTCGAGGTTCGCTGAGCGTCATGGCGGATGGCTGCGGCGTCACGGTAAAGGTCGTTCCCGGCATCGCCGCCATTCCGGCGGCGGAATGGGATGCCTGCGCCGGCGCCGACAACCCCTTCCTGTCGCATGCCTTCCTCGAGGCGCTCGAGGGCTCGGGGTCGGCGACGGCCGAGACCGGCTGGCTGCCTCAACACCTCGTACTCGAAGATCATAGCGGCAGCCTTGTCGGCGCCGTGCCGCTCTACCTCAAGAACCACTCCTATGGCGAGTACGTCTTCGATTGGGGGTGGGCATCGGCCTATGAGCGCGCCGGAGGACGCTATTATCCGAAGCTGCAATGCGCCGTGCCCTTCACGCCGGTGACGGGCCGGCGCCTGCTGCTACGGCAGGATGCTGGGCCGGCCGCATCCGACGCGCTCATCGCCGGCATGGTGGAGCTGGGGCGCCGCCACAAGGTGTCCTCGCTCCACGTCACCTTCCCGACGGAGGGAGAGTGGCAACGGCTCGGCGAGGCCGGCTTCCTGCTGCGGGTGGGTCAGCAATTCCACTGGCAGAACGACGGCTACCGCAGCTTCGATGACTTCCTCGACGCCCTCAACTCGCGCAAGCGCAAGCAGATCCGGCGCGAGCGGCGCGACGCGCTGGCCGACGGCATCGAGATCGAGACGGTCACCGGCAGCGCCATCAGGGGCGAGCATTGGGACGCGTTCTATCGCTTCTACCGCTCGACCAGCGATCGCAAATGGGGCGAGGCCTATCTCACCCGCGCATTCTTCGACCTCCTGGGCGAGCGCATGTCCGAGCGCGTCGCGCTGGTGATGGCGCGCAAGAACGGCCGCTACGTGGCCGGCGCGCTCAACCTCATCGGCCGCGACACGCTCTATGGCCGCAATTGGGGCTGCCTCGGCGACTTTCCCTTCCTGCATTTCGAGGCCTGCTACTACCGCGCCATCGATTTCGCCATCGAGCACGGCCTGAAGCGCGTCGAGGCCGGCGCCCAGGGCCAGCACAAGATCCAGCGCGGCTACCTGCCGACCGCCACCTACAGCGCCCATTGGATCCGCGATCGCGGCTTCGCTCGAGCGGTCGAGGATTTTCTCGTCCGCGAGCGCCGCGCGCTGGCTGACGAGATGGAGGAACTCGAGGAGAACCTGTCGCCGTTCAAATGCGAGGCGGAGTAGCGACGCGGCGGAAGCCCGAAATCGGCATCCTTTGCCACAAATTGCGACGCGCCGCCAAAAAAAGGAAGGCCGCTTGCGCGGCCTTCTCTACTGATTGACCTGCGATAGCACGCCTCACGTCTCGACCGGCTCCAGCTCCTTAGGCGCCGGAGCGCGCGGCGGCGCTTCGGTGAAGGAAAAGGCGAGCTTGTCGCCGTCGCGGGTGACGCGCACCACGCCGCCCTTGGTGAGCTTGCCGAACAGCAGCTCCTCAGCGAGCGGCTTCTTGACGTGCTCCTGGATGATACGCGCCAGCGGACGGGCGCCGAAGAGCCGGTCATAGCCCTTCTGCGCCAGCCATTGCCGCGCCCCGTCGTCCAGCTCGATGGTGACGTTGCGGTCAGCGAGCTGTTCTTCGAGCTGCAGGATGAATTTATCCACGACGCGGCCGATCGTCTCGGCCGAGAGCGGCGAGAACGAGATGATGGTGTCCAGACGGTTACGGAATTCCGGCGTGAACAGCCGGTTGATCGCCTCCTCGTCGTCGCCGCTGCGCACCTCGCCGCCGAAGCCGATCGCCGGCCTGGCCAGCTCGGCCGCACCGGCATTCGTCGTCATGATCAAGATGACGTTCCGGAAGTCGACCGTCTTGCCGTTGTGGTCGGTGAGTTTCCCGTAATCCATCACCTGCAGCAGGATGTTGAAGAGATCGGGATGCGCTTTCTCGATCTCGTCCAGCAGCAGAACGGAATGCGGGTGCTGGTCGACGGCGTCGGTCAGCAAGCCGCCCTGGTCGAACCCGACATAGCCGGGCGGCGCGCCGATCAGCCGCGACACGGTGTGGCGCTCCATGTATTCCGACATGTCGAAGCGCGTGAGCTCGATGCCGAGAGTACGCGCAAGCTGGCGCGCCACCTCCGTCTTGCCGACGCCGGTCGGGCCGGAGAACAGGTAGCTGCCGATCGGCTTCTCGGGATCGCGCAGCCCGGCGCGGGCGAGCTTGATCGCCGCGACCAGCGCCTCGATCGCCCTGTCCTGGCCGAACACCATGGTCTTGAGGTCACGGTCGAGGTTCTTCAGCACTTCCTTATCGTCGCGCGATACGCTCTTGGGCGGGATGCGCGCCATGGTGGCGATCACCGCCTCCACCTCCTTGGCGGTGATGGTCTTGCGCCGCTTGCCTTCCGGCACCAGCATCTGCGCCGCTCCGACCTCGTCGATCACGTCGATCGCCTTGTCCGGCAGTTTGCGGTCGCCGATGTAGCGGTGCGACAGCTCGACCGCGGCGCGGATCGCGTCGGCGGTGTAACGCACCTTGTGATGCCGCTCGTAGTAAGGCTTCAGGCCACGCAGGATCTTGACGCTGTCCTCGACCGTCGGCTCGTTGATGTCGATCTTCTGAAAGCGGCGGACGAGGGCCCGGTCCTTCTCGAAATAGTTGCGGTACTCCTTGTAGGTGGTCGAGCCGATGCAGCGGATGGCACCGCTGGCAAGCGCCGGCTTCAGCAGGTTGGAGGCGTCCATCGCGCCGCCGCTGGTGGCGCCGGCACCGATCACGGTATGGATCTCGTCGATGAACAGCACCGCGCCGGGCATCGCCTCAAGCTCGCCCAGCACGGCCTTGAGGCGCTCCTCGAAATCGCCGCGGTAGCGCGTACCGGCGAGCAAGGCGCCCATGTCGAGCGCATAGATGGTGGCGTTGAGCAGCACCTCCGGCACTTCCTTTTGGACGATTCGCCGGGCCAGACCTTCGGCGATCGCCGTCTTGCCCACGCCGGGATCTCCGACATAGAGCGGATTGTTCTTGGAGCGCCGGCACAGGATCTGGATGGTGCGGTCGACCTCGGCGGCGCGGCCGATGAGCGGGTCGATCTTGCCGTTCTTCGCCTTCTTGTTGAGGTTCACGCAATAGGCGTCAAGCGCGTCATGGCCGCGTTTCTGCTGCTTCTCGTTGCCACGCTCCTCTTCCTCGGCGCCCTGAACGCGGCGGGTCTCGGAACGGCCGGGCGCCTTGGCGATGCCGTGAGAGATGTAGTTGACGGCATCGAAGCGCGTCATGTCCTGCTCCTGCAGGAAGTAGACGGCGTGGCTCTCGCGCTCGGCAAACATGGCGACGAGCACATTGGCGCCGGTCACCTCCTCGCGGCCGGACGATTGCACATGGATGGCGGCGCGCTGGAGTACGCGCTGAAAGCTCGCCGTCGGCTTGGCGTCCTCGACGTGGGTCGAAACCAGGTTGACGAGCTCGTTGTCGACATAACCCAGGAGGTCGCGGCGCAGCTTCTCGATGTCGACGGTACAGGCGCGCAGCACCGCGACCGCGTCCTGATCCTCCGTCAGGGCCAGCAAAAGGTGCTCGAGCGTCGCGTATTCGTGCCGCCGCTCATTGGCGTAAGCGAGGGCCCGATGCAGCGTCTTTTCAAGGTTGCGCGAGAGCATCTACGCCTAATCCTCTTATGGTTCCCAACTGGGCTTTCCGGTTCAATCCTTTTCCAAGGTGCACTGCAGCGGGTGTTGATGCTGCCGGGCAAAGTCCATCACCTGGGTCACCTTGGTCTCGGCGACCTCATAGGTGTATACGCCACAAACGCCTACGCCGCGGCGGTGAACATGCAGCATGATGCGCGTGGCCTCCTCTCGGTTCTTGTTGAAGAACCGCTCCAGGATGTGAACGACGAACTCCATGGGTGTGTAGTCGTCATTCAACATGAGGACCTTGTACATCGACGGCTTCTTCGTCTTCGGCTTGGCCTTGACGATGACTCCGGTGGCTGGCCCCTCGCCACCGTTCCGTTTCTCGACGTCGCTCATCTTCGGTCGATCACGCCACGGTCCGTCCGTTCCAACCACCCCTATGACCCACCCCTATGATATTGGGTTCGCCGATCCCGGGGGAAGACCTTTCCATGTCTCCTCGCGCCAATTCGCCGCGCCGGCGGACGGACGGCCCGACGCGCCGCGACAGAGTGTAGCAGCTTCATGGTTAACGCGCCGGAAAGGCCGGTAGGGACCAAAAGAAAAGACCCGGCCGCGGGCCGGGTCTTTGACCGCCGCAAAGTGGGCCCCCCTCAAACGGCAAGCGGCTTGGCGAGCTTGTGAATCGTCGCCTCGACCCGGCCGCCGATCGGCGCCATGGCCTCATTCGCGAGCTTGACGCTCATCTCGGACAGCTTCGCCGAGCCCTCGAGCAGCCGCTCCAGATTGGCCTTGGCGAATTCCGAGTTGAGTTGGAACACGTCCTGAAAGGTCTTGGCGCCCAGCAACGCGGTCGCCGTCTCCGCGGCCCGCTCGAACGACCCGCGGGCATAAAGGATGACCTCCTTGCCGATTTCCTCAAGCCCGGTGGACAGCGCCGCATTGGCGCGCAGGAAAGCGGCCATGTTCTCGCGGCCGAGATCCGCCAGTTCCTCATAGCCCGCGAACACCGCGGCCGCCGCCTCGCCGTTCGTCTTGACGACCGCGCCCATGGCCGCCGGCTTCTTCGTCTTCGCCATCGCCGATTCTCCCGATATGGGGCGATCAGCCCCAGCTTGCTGCAATGCAGCATATTTTATATGGCGGCTTGCACCACCATCGCAAGCGAAATTTGTGCATTGCAGCAATAATCGTTCGAAATCGTCGCCACAGACATCGGTCTGCGGTCAGCCCCCGCCCGTGATCCACCGCGGAATTTCGCGGCGGGCGGGAACCGCCACGGCCATGCGATGGTTATCGACCGGCGGTTTCCTTGATCCTGCCGCCCGATCGGGATGGCGCGGCGCCGTTGCGAAAAAATCCCCGTCCGAGCGAGAGAAAACCTGGACAAGGACTCCATGCTTTTTTAATCTCTTTCTGATTGAATCCTATCCCTGTTGCCGGGGGGATTGGGGGAGAACGGTGAGAAGCTTGATATCGCGACTGCGCATTATGGAATTCGTCTTCGCACCATTGTCGATCGCCTTCCTGGCCGCATCGCTTCTGTTGTCCTCCCCGGCAGCGTCGGCCAAGACCGAAGCCTTCATCGTCATCGACGCCGAGAGCGGCAAAGCGCTCATCGAGCGCAACGCGGATGCTCAGACCTACCCGGCCTCCCTCACCAAGATGATGACGCTTTATCTCCTGTTCGAGCAGATCGAGCAGGGGAAAACGAGTCTCGATCAGCAATTCACCGTCTCGCGCTGGGCTTCCGCCCAAGCCCCTTCCAAGCTGGGCTTGGTAGACGGGCAGACCATCAAGGTTCGGGACCTTATCCTCGGGATCGTCACCAAATCGGCCAATGACGCCGCGGTCACCGTCGCCGAGAACTTGGCCGGCAGCGAGGCGGCATTCGCCGAACGCATGACGCAAAAGGCGCGCGCGCTCGGGATGATGCACACCTTCTATCGCAATGCTTCCGGCCTGCCCAATCCGGGGCAACTCACCACCGCGCGCGACCTCGCCCGTCTGGCGCGGGCGCTATACCGCGATTTTCCCAAGGAATACGCTTACTTCGCCACCGAGGAATTCACCTATAACGGCATCACCCACGCCAACCACAACCATCTCATGCATGCCTTCGAAGGCATGGACGGCATCAAAACCGGCTATATCCGCGCCTCGGGCTTCAATCTCGCCGCCTCGGCGGTGCGCGACGGCCGCCGACTGATCGGCGTCGTCATGGGCGGGCTCACGGCGCGTACCCGCGACGTCGAGATGGCGCAGCTGCTGAACACGGCCTTCGCCAGCAAGACCGGGGCGCCGCCGGTGCTGACCGTGGAGAACGACGAGGACACCGACCAGAGCACGCTGGCCGGCAGCGCCGCTCATACGCTGGCCCAGCTCTCGCCGGTCGCGCGAGCGGAGGCCGCAACGCCGCCGCGTGCCGGTCGCCATAGCCGGGTCCGTGAAGCGGCAGGGCATTGGAGCGTCCAGGTCGGCGCCTTCGCCCAGCAAAGTGCCGCTGAAAAGGCCGGGACGACGGCGCTTGCCAAGTTGCAAAGCGGCAAAGGCCGGGTCGTGCAGGTGCTACCGCCTAACCAGAGCGAGCGTTATTTCCGGGCGCGGATCGTCAGTTTCTCCGAGCGAGAAGCCGAGAAGGCGTGCCGCATGCTGCACAAGAAGCATCTGCAATGCGCGGTGATCGCCCCCGGACCGACGCAGCAGATGGCGGCCAACAGCACCCATCGCGGCAGCTGACACGCGCCTCTGCGACGATCGTTCGGCGCCCCATCTCGGCAGGCGGCGAGATCAGAAATCGGGGGGTGAAATTCCGCTGCGCGCGAGTTCGTCCACCAGCAGCGCCTTCAGTCGGCCGAGACCGGCCGCGTCCTGCGCCTCCGCACGGGCCACCAGCACATCCTGAGTGTTCGATGCGCGTAGCAGCCACCAGCCATCCCTGGTCCTGACGCGCACACCATCGATATCGGCCATCTCCGCCCCCGCGCTTTTGAGGCGTGCGCGCACCTCGGCGATGACGGCGAATTTGCGCGACTCGGTGCAGGGGAAGCGCAACTCTGGTGTATTGACCACCTGCGGCAGCCGATCGCGGAATGACGCCAAGCTCTCCTCGCCGCGGGCCAGGATGGCGAGCAGACGCACCGCGGCGTAGAGCGCATCGTCATAGCCGTAATAGCGGTCGGCGTAGAAGATGTGGCCGCTCATCTCGCCCGCGAGCGGCGCGCCTATCTCCGCCATCTTGGTCTTGATCAGCGAATGGCCGGTGCGCCACATCAGCGGCTTGCCGCCCCGCCGCGCGATCTCGTCGAACAGCACTTGGCTCGCCTTCACGTCGGCGATGATGGTCGCACCGGGCCTGGCTCGCAACACGTCATCCGCCAGCAGCACCAGGAACTGGTCGCCCCACAGGATGCGGCCTTTTCCGTCGACGACGCCGATACGGTCGCCGTCACCGTCGAAAGCGATACCGAGATCGCAGCCGCGCGCGATGACGGCCTCCTGCAGCTGCACCAGGTTCTTCGCCTCGGTAGGGTCGGGGTGATGCGCCGGGAAGCGCCCATCGATCGACTCGTTGAGCAATTCGTGCCGACCGGGGAGCTGCCGCACCAGACGCTGGAGCACCTCGCCGGTGGCGCCGTTTCCGCAATCCCAAGCAACGCTGAGCGGCCGCTTGCCGTCGTAATCGACGAGAAGCCGCGCCACGTAGGCATCGATCACCGGCCGCTCGACGGCGGTGCCGCGACGTGCCGCCGGAGCCGGAGCCGCGGCGGCGATACGACCGAGACGCTGGAGGTCCTCGGCAAAAAATGACGCCTTGCCGAGCATCAGCTTGAAACCGTTATAGTTCCCGGGATTGTGCGAACCGGTCACCATGATCCCGCCATCGACCTCGAGGGTGTTGGCGGCGAAATAGAGCATCGGGGTCGGGCCGAGGCCGATGCGCACGGCGTCGATGCCGCCCTCCCCCAGCCCCTCGACCAGCGCCGCCTCGAGCTCGGGCGAGCTCAGCCTGCCGTCACGGCCGACGGCAACGCGCTTGCCGCGCGCTTCGGTTACCACGGCGGCGAAAGCGCGACCGATGGAACGCGCATCCGCAACATCGAGCGTCTCGCCGAAGATGCCGCGAATGTCGTATTCGCGCAGAATGGTGGGATCGAGAACGTGACCGCTGCTGCTCATCGCCGCTTCCAGACTCAGCAATATCCGTCGAGAATCTTGCGCACGGCTCCGGCCATGTCCGGCCGCGCCAGAGCGAAGGCGATATTGGCTTGGAGGAAACCGACCTTGTCACCGCAATCGAAGCGCGTACCGGCAAAGCGCAGGCCATGAAACGGCTTGTTGCCGCGGATCAGCTCGGCCAGCGCGTCGGTGAGCTGGATCTCGTTGCCGGCGCCGCGGCCGATGCGCGCGAGATGGTCGAACACCTCCGGCTGCAGGATATAGCGGCCGATGATGCTGAGATTGGACGGCGCGACCGCCGGTTCCGGTTTTTCAACCACCCCCCTGACGGCGACCAACCGTCCGTCATCGCGCTCGACATCGAGCACGCCGTAACGGTTGGTGTGCTCCCGCGGCACCTCCATCACTGCCACCACGTTGCCCTCGGTCTCGCCATGCGCTTCGACCATCTGCTTGAGGCAGGGCGTGTCCGCAAGAATGAGGTCATCGGCCAGCAGCACGGCAAAGGGCTCGTCGCCCACCAGGTTGCGTGCGCACCAGACCGCGTGGCCGAGCCCGAGCGGGAACTGCTGGCGGATATAGGCGATCTGCCCGGGCTGCAGCATCCAGGCGTTGACCGCGGCGATCTGCGCCTCCTTGCCCCGCTCTCGCAGCGTCGTCTCCAACTCGTAGGGATGGTCGAAATGATCCTCGATCGTCGTCTTCGATCGACCGGTAACGAAGATGAACTCCTCGATCCCGGCCGCCTGCGCCTCCTCCACCGCATACTGGATAAGTGGCTTGTCCACCACCGGCAGCATCTCCTTGGGCATGGCTTTGGTCGCCGGCAGGAATCTCGTCCCCAGCCCGCCCACCGGAAAGACCGCCTTGCGAATGCGCTTTGCCATGACCCTCTCTGTTCGGTAGGCGGGGTTGAGTTCGAGGGATAACGGAAGGTGGCGGCTGCTCGTTCCCTCGCCACGCGAATTGCGCGGTCGGCCGCGGCACTCCTGCTATAGACGAAGCTTATAGCCGCAGCGCGCGGCCGGCACCAGTCCGCTCAGCCGCGTAACAAGACCTCGCGCGCACGATTGATCTGTGCCGCCAGATAGGTCGAGCCGCCCTGATCCGGATGGATCTTCATCATCAGCCGATGATAGGCCTCGCGGATTTCCGCCTCGCTGGCGCCGGCAGCGAGACCGAGGACGGCAAAGGCCTCCTCGCGGGTCATTGCATCGTTCGAGGGGCGCGGGCTCGCGCCCGTCGGGCCGCCCGCCCCGCGCCAGCCGGCCATGACCCGGTCGAGATAAGCTTCGAGCAAGCTCGCCCCTTGCGCGTCCTCGGCGCGGCATTCGCGCCACAGCGCGACGAGCTCCTCGCGGCCGAGTTCGTTCAGCCGGCGCCCCTGGAAGGGACCGCGGCGCACCACGCCCGACATCGTGCCGGTATCGTGGTCGAGCCGCATGCGCAGGTACTCGGTCTCGACCTCCGAGGACTGTCCAGCCGCCGCCGTCGCCGCTTGGCGCCGTCGCCATCGCCCCCAGCCGCGCAACGCCAACGGCGCAAGGCCACCGAGTTCGGCAACCCCCAATCCGAGACGACCGCTGGCGACGAGCACGACGAGCAGCAGCAGGGCAAGGCTGAGGCCGACCGTCATGACGAAGACCCGCACGCCGCGCGCCAGCCGCGCCGGATCGGCCTCGACGAACGCCCGCAAAAGCCACAGGCCGAGCACCAGCACCAGCACGCCGAGGCCCAGATAGACGATCACGGTACTATCTCCCGGCGTCTCGGATCGCGCCTGCGAGCAGCAGCGCGGCACCGCCGGTGCGCTGGCCATAAGCGGCAAGCGCGGGAGGGCCGCCCGCGGCATAGGCCGCGACGGCGCCGAGCAGCTGACGCAGCTGCTCGGCGCTGGCACCATCGAAGGGGCAATAGGCCCCGCCGGAAAGTTTGGCGACCTGGCGGAATGCCAGGCCGGCGACCTCGTCGCCGCCCTCCTGGAAAACGAAGACGGGAACGCCCAGCAGGCCGAGTTCGCCTGCGAGCCGGCTGATCTCGTCTACGTTCTCCTCCATGGCGTCGCCGACAAAAACCAGCGCATTCACCTTCTGGGCACGCGCCTCCTTGACAGCATGGGCGAGTACGCGGGCGATCTGCGTTTCGCCGCCAGCGCAGGAGACGCTGCGCATGGCGCGATTGAGGTCGGCGGCGGCGGCAAGCCAGCGGCTCGCTTTGCATTGGTCGAACCCGCGGTAGAAGACCAGCTGCACCTCGAGCCCGCCCAGCGCGGCTGCCGCCTCGAACATCTCGCCCTGCAGCCGGCAGGCGCGATCCCAGCTCGCCTCACGGCTCGCCGTGGCGTCGAGCGCGAAGATCAATCGCCCGCGCCCGCTCGCCGGTCGCACCACCCGCATCGCCCGTACCTGGCGCAGGAACACGTCCACCGCCGCCGATTTGGGGTCGGCCGGGAGCTGCTCCTTGCGTTCATCGTCTCTGGCCACGGTCCCCAGTATATGGGGTGCCGGGGTTTTTCGCCGCCGGCAAGACGCGGCAACCATCCTGACCCAGGCGCCAGTGCCGCCAGGTAGGCGGCCCCGGACCGAATTGCCGGGCGCGGCGGATGCTCGGCCCAGCGCCTGACTGTCAGGTTGTCAGGCGGCCCGCAGCCATACCGCAGTATCGTGGAACACCGCGCCGCCGTTGGGCAAGCCGGGCTCGGCACTTATCAGGGCGTTGATGCCGATGCCTTCCTCGAAGGCGTGGTTCGGCCAGATGCCCTCGACGACGAGGACGCCGCGCTGCAATCCGTTGAAGGCCAGGGCATGGAGCACCACGGTGCCGCGGCAGTTGCCGAGCCGCACGCGGCTGCCATCGGCAAGGCCGAGGCTTGCGAGATCGTCGGGATGGACGCGCACCATCGGCCTGCCCTCGCGACCGACGCTCGACGGCAGGTTGTTGAAGCTGGTGTTGAGGAAGGAACGCGCCGGCGGCGCCACCATGCGGAAGGGATGCTCGGCATCCGCCAGGTCGATCACCACGGCGTGATCGGGCAGCCGCGGCAGCGCCGCGTGATCGGCTCCGATCGCCGCCCAATTGGCCTCGAAATGAAAGCGCTTGTCGGCATGGCCGAAGCCATCGAGGAAATGTGCTGTCTCGAACGGCAGCGCCAGATCGTGGCCACCCCGCTCGTGGATGGTTGCGGCGTCCGGTAAGGCCGACAGCGCAAGCGTGCGGTCGATGATCTCCCATTCCGTCAGATCGAAGCCGGGATGCTCGGCGCCCAGCCGCTTGGCGAGCGCGCAGATGACGGCATGGTTCGACCGGGCTTCGCCGAGGGGCTCGATCACCTTGCGCGCCACCTGGAGAAACGTGTGGCCCCCGGCGGTATAGAGATCATCGTGCTCGAGCATGGTGGTCGCGGGCAGCACTATGTCGGCCATCGCCGCGGTCTCGGTCATGAACTGCTCGTGCACGCAGGTGAAGAGATCGGCGCGCGAGAAGCCGCGGCGAACCGCGTTCGAGTCCGGCGAAACCACCATCGGATTGGTGTTCTGCACGAGGAGCGCGGTCACCGGCGGGCCGTCGCCGAGATCGCGTCGCTCTCCGGCGAGGATCGGGCCGATGCGCGACTGGTCCAGAATACGCGTCCCGTGATCGACCATGTCCAGCCCTTCGATCAGATTGCGGTCGAGCTTGTAGAGGCCGCCGCCATTGGCATAGAGCGCGCCGCCGCCCTCATATTGCCAGGCGCCGGTGACGGCCGGCAGGCAGCTCGCGGCGAAAAGCTGCGCCGCGCCGTTGCGCGATCGCGAGAAGCCGTAGCCGATCCGCAAATAGCTGCGCCTGGTACGACCATAGAGCCGCGCGAAATCGACGATCGCTGCCGGATCGAGCCCGGTAATCTCCGACGCCCAGTTGGGGTCGCGCGACTGGAGATGCGCCTCGAGCTTGTCAGCCCCGGCAGTATATTTCGCGAGATAGGTGCGATCGGCATAGCCCTCCTTGAACAATACGTGCATCACGGCGCAGGCGAGCGCGCCATCCGTGCCGGGGCGCGGCGCGAGATGGATATCCGCGGCCTCGGCAGTGGGCGTGCGGTAGGGATCGATGACGATGAACGGCGCATCCCGCTCCTTGCGGGCGCGGGTGATGTGCGTCATCAGGTTGACTTGCGTCGCCACCGGGTTGCCGCCCCACATGACGACGAGATCCGACAGCGGCACCTCGCGCGCGTCGACGCCACGCTTGACCCCCGCGCCGGCCAGCCAACCAGCGTCCGCCAGCACATTGCAGATGGTCGAATGCTGGCGCGAGTAGCGCAGCACATGGCGCAAGCGATTGATGCCGTCGCGTTGCACCAGCCCCATGGTACCGGCATAAAAATGCGGCCAGACGGTCTCGCTGCCATGGCGCTGGACGGCGCGGGCGAAGGCCTCGGCGACATGGTCGAGTGCCTCGTCCCAGGCGACGGGTACGAAGGCGCCGATGCCCTCGCCCTTGTCGCCGACCCGGCGCAGCGGCGTGCGCAAGCGCAGCGGATGGTGCTGGCGCTCGGCGTAGCGGCCGACCTTGGCGCATACCACCCCGGCCGTATAAGGATGGTCCTTGCGCCCGCGAACCCGGCCGATGGTCGACGGGTCGAGCCTCTCCACCTCGAGCGCACAGGTGCTCGGACAATCGTGCGGACAGACCGAAGCGGCAAAATCGCGCGGCAAGCCTGCATCCTCCCGACATCATGAACCTGAGCGACTATATGGCCCCCGAGCAGGTGGCGGAAGCCGATTGCGCGACCCTCCCGGGGGTGTCATCGTCGGCCCGTTGGGCTGGAGCGGCGGCGGTGCACCGGGAGGGCAGCTGGCCTTGTGGCGAGCGACGCCAGGGTGTTAGCCTAGGGCGTTTACCCTAGCGCGGCAACGAGGGGACACAGATGAGCGTGACAGACCGGAGGCCGGCGCCGGCAACGCTTCCGCACCTGGCGGCGCCGCGCATGCCGCAGGGTCGGCCGTCCCTGCTGGAGTTCCTGCGCGTGCTGCGCGACAATTCGCTCGCGACGTATGGCAGCGAAGCCTACACCGCGGACATCCTCGAGCGTCGGCTGTTCTGGCGCCGTACCGTCTTCGTCAACGACCCCGGCGCGATCAAGCACGTCCTGCTCGACAACGCCGCCAACTACCACAAGACAGAGCTGACCCGGCGCCTGCTCGAACCCGGTCTCGGCCGCGGCCTAATCACCAGCGAAGGCGAGACTTGGCGGCGTCACCGCCGCATCATGGCGCCGGCCTTCGATCATCGCAGCATCGTCGGCTACTCGCCGATCATGGCGGAGATAGCCCTGCAGATCGTAGACGACTGGGACGCGCGGCCTGCGGGCGCCGAAATCGACGTCGCCGTCGCGATGATGCATGCAACGCTGCACATCATCGCACGCACGATGTTTTCTTCCGATTCGGACGACATCGTCGACGTGGTGGAGCGCGGCGTCGAGCGCTATCAGGCCGAGGTGCGGCCCCGGCTTGCCGATCTGCTGGAACTGCCGCTCTGGCTCTCCCGGCTCGGCCGACGGCCCCGGCCCGAACTGATCTTCAGCGAGTTCGACGAGGCGATCGATCGGCTGCTCGCCTCGCGCGAGCGCGCGAGTACTGCGCAGCCCAACGATCTGCTCACGCGGCTTATTGCCGCTCGCGACGAGGAGACCGGCGGGGGGATGACCGCCAAGGAGGTGCGTGACCAGGTGGTCACCACCTTCATGGCCGGGCACGAGACGACGGCGTTGGCCCTGACCTGGACTTGGTACCTGCTCTCTCAGCATCCCGCCGCGGAAGCGAAGCTGCATGCCGAGTTGGCAGAGGTGCTGGGCGGACGGGTGCCGGCGCACGAGGATCTACCCCAGCTCCGGTATACGCGCATGGTGATCGAGGAGGCGATGCGGCTCTATCCGCCGGCCCATACGCTGTCGCGCACCGCTGTCGGCTCCGACGTGGTGCTGGGCAAGCGCATCCCCAGGGGCGCTAGCGTTCTGATCGTGCCGTGGCTGCTGCATCGCAATCCCAAGCTTTGGAGCGATCCCGAACGCTTCGATCCCGAGCGTTTCGCGCCCGAGCGCGCGGCCCAGCGCCATCGCTTCGCTTACCTGCCTTTTGGTGCGGGACCCCGTATCTGCATCGGCGCCGCCTTCGCGATGGCCGAGGCCATGCTGGTCCTGGCCACGCTCGCGCAGCGCTACCGGCTGCGGCTGGCGCCCGACTTTCCTGTCGAACCCCAGGGACTCATCACCTTGCGCCCGCGACACGGCATGCGGATGATCCTCGAGCGGCGGCGCTGAGCGCGGGCTGCACCGACCGATGTTGGCCCACCTTCTCTACGCCTTCGTCACTCTCTTCGTCATCGTCGACCCCGTCGGCAGCGCCGCCATTTTCTCGGGCCTGATGCGCGGCGCGCCGATCCGGCTGCGGCGTCTCTATGCGGTGCGTGGCGTGATCGTGGCTACCGTCCTGATCCTTGCCTTTGCACTGGGCGGCAGCGCGCTGCTGCACGCGCTCGGCATCACTCTCCCGGCCTTCCGCGTCGCCGGGGGCATCTTGCTCTTTCTCCTTGCCACGGAGATGGTATTCGCGCGGGAATCGGGCATCCGCAGGCCGACCGCATCGGAAGAGCAGGAAACCGAACAGCGCCGCGACATCTCCGTCTTTCCCCTCGCCTTCCCGCTGCTCGCGGGTCCGGGCGCGCTCACCTCGATCGTATTGCTGATGGAGCGCGCGGCCTCGCCGCTCGCCGCCCTCGGAGTCATCGGCGCACTGATCGCCGTGATGGCAATCACCCTGGCGCTGCTCATGGCTGCGGCACAGGTGTCCCGGTTCGTCGGCGTCACCGGCGCTACCGTGATGAGCCGCGTGCTCGGCATCATTCTCGCCGCGCTGGCGGCGCAGTTCGTCCTCGATGGCCTTGCCCAGGGCTGGCCGGCGCTCCGAGTCTAGATATCGTCTGCAAGCGACAGCAAAGTGGCGTTGCCGCCCGACGCGGTCGTATCGACGCTCAAACTGCGCTCGACCGCAAATCGGTGCAGGTACCGTGGGCCGCCGGCCTTGGGCCCGGTACCGGAAAGACCTTGCCCCCCGAAGGGCTGTACCCCCACCACGGCACCAATCATGTTGCGGTTGACGTAGGTATTGCCGGTCGCGAGGCGCTGATGGATATGCGCCACCGTCTCGTCGATGCGGCTATGAATGCCAAGGGTGAGGCCGTAGGCGGTACCGGCGATGGCGTCGAGCACGCGATCGAGCGCGTCTCCCCGCCAGCGGATGACGTGCAGGATCGGCCCGAACACCTCGCCCGGAACCAGATCGAGCCGGTCGATCTCGAAGGCGCGTGGCGCAAAGAACGTGCCGTTCTCGGTGCCCCGCGGCAGATCGAGCGCGCAGATGAGGCGCCCGTCGCGCATCATGCGCTCGGCGTGGCGCGCGAGCGAGGCGCAGGCCTCGGCGTCGATCACCGGACCGACATCGGTGGCGATGAGGCCGGGATCGCCGATGACGAGTTCGCGCATCGCACCCTCGAGCAGCGCCACGACACGCGGCGCAATGTCTTCCTGCACGAAGAGTACGCGCAAGGCCGAGCAGCGCTGACCGGCGCTGTTGAAGGCCGAGGTGATCACGTCCGCCACGAGTTGCTCCGGCAGCGCCGACGAATCCGCGATGAGCGCGTTCACACCGCCGGTCTCGGCGATGAGCGGCACGATCGGTCCTGGGCGTTCGGCGAGCACGCGGTTGATGGCGCGCGCGGTTTCGCTCGAGCCGGTGAGGGCGACGCCGGCGATGCGCGGGTCGGCGATCAGCGGCGCGCCGACCCCGGCGCCGTCTCCCGGCAGCAACGCCAGCACGTCGCCTGGAATCCCGGCCTGATGCAGCAGCCGCACCGCGGCGGCGGCGACCAGCGGCGTCTGCTCGGCCGGCTTGGCGATCACCGCATTGCCCGCGGCAAGCGCCGCCGCGACCTGGCCGGTGAAGATCGCGAGCGGAAAGTTCCAGGGTGCGATGCAGGCGAAGACGCCCCGCCCATGCAGCGCAAGCGTGTTGCGCTCGCCCGTCGGCCCCGGCAATCCCTCCGCCGCGCCAAACTCGGTCCGGGCCCGCAAGGCGTAGTAACGACAGTAGTCGATTGCCTCCCGCACTTCCGAAAGCGCATCCGGAATCGTTCGCCCGCCTTCGCGTACGATCAACACCATGAGCGCCGGCAGTCGCTCCTCCATCAGCGCGGCGGCACGTTCGAGGTGCGCCGCGCGCTCACCGGCAGCGACGTGATCCCATCCGGGTGCCGCAGCCGCGGCTCGCGCCAGCGCCTCGTCCAGATGCTCCGTCCTGGCGTCGGCGACGGTGCCGACCTCCCGCCGGCGGTCGGCAGGGTCGAGCACCGGCCGGACCGCCGCGAGGCGTTCGCTGCCGCCGATGATCGGCGCGGCATGCCAGGGCTCGATCGCATAGGTCATCGCCTCTCCCAGCTCCACCAAACGCAGGGGATCGGAGAGGTCGATGCCACGTGCGTTCTGCCGCTCGCTCCCATAGAGATTGCGCGGCAGCGGGATGCGTGGATGCGGCTTGTTCGGCAGCGCAGCGAGGCGCGCGACGGGGTCGGCAACGATCTCCGCGATGGGAGCGCGCTCGTCGACGAGCCGGTTGACGAAAGAGGTGTTGGCGCCGTTCTCGAGCAGGCGCCGCACGAGATAGGCGAGCAAATCCTCATGGCCGCCGACCGGCGCATAGACGCGGCAGGGACGGCCAAGCCGGTCCTCGCCGACGACCTGCTCGTAGAGTGCCTCGCCCATGCCGTGGAGGCGCTGAAACTCGTAATCGCGCCGCTCGCCGGCAAGCTCCAGTACGGCCGCGAGCGTATGCGCGTTGTGCGTGGCGAATTGGGGATAGAAGGCATCGGGTGCCGCCAGGAGGCGCCGGGCACAGGCGAGATAGGAGACATCGGTGGCGAGTTTGCGGGTGAAGACCGGATATCCGTCGAGCCCGCGCTCCTGGCCGCGCTTGATCTCGCTGTCCCAGTATGCGCCCTTGACCAGGCGGAGCATCAAACGACGGTTGCCGCGGCGGGCGAGCGCCGCGAGCCAGTCGATCAGGGACAGTGCGCGCTTCTGATAGGCCTGGACGGCGAGGCCCAGCCCGTCCCAGCCGGCGAGCGCCGGATCGAGGGCCAGCACCGCGATGAGATCGAGCGAGAGATCGAGGCGCTCCGCTTCTTCGGCATCGATGGTGAAGCCTATGCCGGCCTCGCGTGCGCGGCGCGCCAGCGCGCCGAGGCGCGGACCGAGCTGCTCGTGCACGCGCTGCCGCTGGCTTTCTTCGTAGCGAGGGTGCAGCGCCGAAAGCTTCACCGAAATGCCGGGGGCGGCAAGGATGTCGCGGCGGTCGGCAGCCGCGCCGATGGCGACAATGGCGGCGTCATAGGCAGCGAAATAGCGCTCGGCATCGGCGGAGCTCCGTGCAGCCTCGCCCAGCATGTCGTAAGAATGGCGATAGCCCTGACGCTCGGCCGGCTCGGCACGCTCCAGCGCCTCCGCGATGCTGCGGCCCATGACGAATTGCCGAGCGAGGATGCGGATGGCGGAGGTCACCGCCTGTCGCACCACCGGCTCGCCCGAGCGCGCAAGGACCCGGCGCAGCGCGTGGGCGAGATCGCCGTGAGCCTCAGGCTCACCCATCAGCCGGCCCGTCAGCATCAACGCCCAGGTCGAGGCATTGACCAGCAGCGAGGTCGAGTGGCCGAGATGGCTCGCCCAGTCGGCCGGCGCCAGCTTGTCGCGGATCAGTCGGTCGACCGTCCCGGCATCGGGGATGCGTAACAGGGCCTCGGCCAGGCACATGAGCGCCACACCTTCGGGCGTCGACAGCGCGTACTCATGCAGCAGGGCATCGATCCCGGCCTTGCCAAATCGGCGCTGCCGCGCCTCGGCAACGAATTCGTAGGCGCGCCGGGAAATGCGTGCGCTCGCTTCCGCAGACAGCGTGGCTACCGCCAAGATGTCCGCGACTGCCGCGGCCTCGTCGCTGCGGTAGGCCAGACGCATCGCCCGCCGGAGCGGGTCGGAGACAGTCGGCGAGGAGGCGAAGACGAGGCCCATGGGACATCCGGCGCTGGGGCTCGCTCAATCGAGCGTCACCGCATCACGAAGGCGCGGCTCATATTATCGTCTGCGCCCGCACCGCTGTCACCCGCGACGCATGGTCCCGGAGCAAGTCCGCAACTCGGCCGATCGGCCCTGCCCCGACCGCCTTCAGGCGCAGATCCGGTTCAGCATCTTCTCGGGTGGCCGCTCACCCCATTGCGAGACCAGCCCGTCTTCGACCGACCACAGATTCGGGTCGGCCTTGACGTTGACCCGGTCGGTGTCGGTCCAGTGCTCATGCACCCGACCCCACGGGTCGGCCCAGTAGTCGTAGATCTGGCTGCCCAGGAGATGACGGCCCAGGCCCCACATGTGCTCGTACTTGCCCTTCTGCCGCAGATGCTCGTGGCCGAGAAAGACGTCATCCACGTCCTGAACCTCGAAAGACAGGTGGTTCAATCCCTTCTTCTCGTGCTGAATGCAGAAGAAGACATGGTGGTCGACGAACTGCTCGCCGCGATCACAGCGGTTGAACGAACCGATGATGTTGTCCTTGCTGCCGGCATAGACGTCGTCGGAACAGACCAGCCCGAGCGTGTTACGGAACCAGCCCACCGTCGCCGGCAGATCGGGCGAGCCCATCACGCCATGGCCGATGCGCTTGACCCGGGCCGGACCGCGCTTCAGGCGCATCAGCTCGCCGGCACGGTTGAGCGGCGCGTCGCCGAAATTGAGCGCTTGGCGCGGCACCGGGATGGGCGTCAGCGTCTCGATGCCGTGAACGACCTCGATCTGATAGCCGTTGGGCTCTTTCAGCCGCACCCGCTTGCCGCCGCCAGGCTCGTCGATCGCCTCGACCGGCGAGGCGCCGGGCAGCTTCGCCAAGCGCTGGAGATCCTCCTCGCTCGCGGCATACCAAGCAAGGCCGACGAAGGCGGGCTCGCCCAGCTCGGTAACGTGGATGTGGTGGGCGGGATCAGAGCCGCGCATGTAGAGCGCACGGCTGGTCCGGGCCGCACGCACCATGCCGAAATCGGTGAGGAACTCCTCCATGACGCCCAGGTCGGGCGCCCTGAGCCGGCCGTAAGCCAAATCGGTGACCTTGATCGTCGGCATGCTCATTTCCTCGCCCACCTCATGAATTTGGCAGAGAGTAGAGCCTTTTCATGGCGGTCGGCAATCGCCGACGCAACACCGCCACGGTAAGGAATCCAGGTTAACGATCATTGATTTGTAGAACCTGGAGCAGGAATTCCGGGTTCCAGCCGGCTCGTTTTCGCCGTGTTTTGACGCTGCCTTTGGCTTTGTTGTGTCGCACGAGGTCGAGGGCGAAGCGCCGGACGACAGCCATGTTCTTGGCGCCGTGGCCGGTTCGGTAGCGCGACAGATCATCCTTGAACTCGACATCGAGCAGCCAGTGCATGCTCTCGACGCCCCAATGGCCGCGGATGCCAGCGGCGATCCTGTCGATGTCGAGGGGCGCGGAGCAGATATAGGTGCGGGTATCGAAGAGCGAGCGATCGGCCAGTTCGGTTCGGCTATCGACCTTGACGATCGTCGCGATCGAAGTGAAGCGTGGTTGTCCCGGGTAGCTGCGCTCGGACTGGATCCAGTCGACGGCCTTCGAGGCGCTGTAGGTTCGCGTCTCGATCCGGCCATGGCCCTTCTCGACGGTGCTCTTGGTGACGAGTTCGGCGGCCGGCGCGGTGCGGAAATAGTCCAGGACATCGGCTTCGAGGGTCGGCTGGTTGCCCTTCAAGGCCAGGACATAGTCGGCCTTGTGATCGACGATCTTGTCGGCGATCTCGACTTGGCAGCCCATCGCGTCGATGCTTACCAGGGCGCCTTCGAGCTGGCCGGCGGCGGCCAACTCGTCGAGCAGATCGGGGATGGCGGTGATCTCGTTGCTCTTCTCGGGGACTGAAAGCTGCGCCAAGGTCAGGCGGGCCTTCGTGGCGTAAGCGCTGAGCGTGTGCAGGGCCTTGAGCCCCTTGCGCCGATCGTGGGTTCGCCGCGCCGTCTTGCCATCGATGGCAATGAACTCGTGCCGATCCGGCCAGAGCGCGGCAACCCAGCTCTCAAAGCAGCGTCCGAACAGCACCGGATCGATGCGGTTCACCAGGTCGCGCAGCCAGCGCGCGCAGGGCACGCCATGGTGGAACTCGCAGAACCGCCGCAGAAAGCCAAGATGCTGCTCGCCCCAATCGACGATATCCTCGAAATCATCGCACGAAGCGATCGTGGCGCAGGTCACCAGCAGCAGCAC
>DAHUYF010000086.1 GCA_027315365.1 Rhodospirillales bacterium
CCATGGGCGACGCGCTTCTGCTCGGCCCCGTCGTGCTGCGCGGCTATGCCGAGCCGGTCACGGTCTGGCGGCTCGCCTAGACCGGCGACGGCCCCCGGCCTGATACGCTCGACCGGCTCCGCCGCGGCCGCGAGCAGCAGCGTGCTTTCCTGGGACGCCGTAGCCGTGCGGGGTGGGCAGCCGCGGGCTTGTTTGGCTGCGCGCACCGCACCAAGCTTCCGCGAGGTCATCCTCGCCATGAACGCCACCGTCGAGGGCCAGACCACCGCGCATTGCATCATGGACCGTCTCGCCGCCCTGCCGCTCCAGGTCTCGCGCCTCGCCCATGGCGTGCCGGTCGGCGGCGAGCTCGATTATCTCGACGAAGGCACGCTCTCGGCCGCGCTGGCATCGCGGCAGGTGCTGAAGGGGGCAGGGTAGGGCGTGCGCGCGAGGCGGGTAGGGTGGCTATGTGCCGCCATCTGGCGTTCGGCTCTTTAAAGGCGATGGATCTGGTCCCGACGCTTTGCGGGCTCGCGTGATCTGATTAGCCCTGCTTCACCAGTTCCAACACCTCATCGAATCCCGGCGCCGCGAGGCCGTCGATGAACGCGGCGAGCGACATCTTGGCGAAGGCGTAGGCAGTCTCGGGCGCACCGGACGCGAGCCTCCCGTCAGCCACCGCCGCGCGAAATGCGGCGGGCGTGAACGCGGCGAGGTTGGCGTCCGGAGTGGATCGCGGCGCGCCGACAAAGTTCTCGAGGACTATGCAGCCGTAGAAGAGCCTCGTAAGCAGCCGCATCACGCTCAGCCGAGCGCGCAGAGCCCGGTCTGGCGTTCGGCCAAACGCCGCTTCCAGCAAAACGTCCTCCAGATCGGGCGTCTCCGCCAATTCGGTAGTCAGGATTGCCACGTCCACCAGCGGGTCGTTGCGAAACGCCAGCTCCCAGTCGATCAACCACAGTCGTTGACCATCGAACAGGATGTTGCGCGGATTCGGGTCGTTATGGCTGGAGACGAGCGAGGATGCTTCCCACGGAAGCGCCGCCCGGATGCGCGCGAGGCCCTCTGCGTGCGGGTCCAGTAGGCCGGGCGCAACGAGACCCGACCCGCTCAGAGCGGTCAGCATGACCCCGATCATCTCCGGGTAGTCGCCCAGCATCGGGAACGGCGTCGTCGCCTGCATCCGCGCGGTGAGCGCGCCAAGCGCGCGCACCATCCCCGCAGGTCCGCCCGGATGCTCGGAAAGCGGCCGGCCAGAGACGAAATCCACGATGGTCACACCGCTCGCAGGATCGGCGTAGTGGACCGGCGGTGCGGCGCCCGCCGCCGCCCCGGCGATCATGCAGGCGAAGCCCCGCTGACGGTCGTGCAGCGCGATGCGTTCCGGTTCGAGCCGCATAACATACGGTCGCCGGCGGACGTCGAAACGAAAGATCAGGGCGCCCGAAACGCCGCCGATGATCGGCCGAAATTCACCGACTGTCCATGTGCCGAACACGGCCCGTAGGGCCGTCCGCACGCCGTCGCGCCGCGCCTCGGGAATCATCGCGATCTCGCCGGCCATGTCTACTTCCCCCCAATTCGGCGGTTCCCAACGTTGGCGGACGGCACCGGCGGCAAAGGCGGCCGACGGGAAGCGTCACGCCATTTCCTGACGTTGGCACCGCTCCCGCGATTCGCCCTTCGCTTGCCGGTCTCGACGCTCCGCTGTTGAATGTCGCGATCACTATCGCGGCCTCCGCGCGAAATGCTTCGGTGACCGCGCGGCTGATGCCGCGCTGCGCCCGTGACGGCGCAAGTCTTTCCATTCAATCGAGGCATGACACTCTGAGGGCAACTAGGACCATTCGACGGAGCAAGTCCGCGACGAAAGCTGTTCCGCGTTAGCGGTGACGCTGGTCCATTGCGGTGAACTCCTCAGAGCTGACCAATCCTAGGCAGAAACCCGAGCGACACGCAACCGGCTCAAGTCCAGTGTCTGCTCCGCATCCTTCGCCGACCCGCCGGGTAGCGTTCATGCGGTCTCGCCTTTGGAAGTATGGGGACGCAATAGCAAATTGCGCGACATGGCAAATTGGCCATAGCTGATGATGGCCGTCAGCTGAATATGTCCCCGGAACTCTCGACGCGAGTTGAGTATGATGTCCCCGGAACTCCGGATCGGTCCTCGACGATGGCGCCGCTACCATCCAAGACGACTGAACAGGGATCGCTCCCGCGGCAGAACGAGGCGATCACTCCAGCTCACCGTTTTAGCGCGCGGCTTCGTCGAGCCATCATGCGTCTTGATGACCAGCTCGCCTTCGTTGCGCAACAGCGCCAGTTGGCGGCTCAGGATATCCGACGTCACGGGCGTGTCGTTGCAGTTGCCCGCGAAAAGAGTTTCAACCGGGAGGCCCTCGCCATCGTAGCTGGCGTCGTGGATCATACGCGGTAGCTGCGCGAGTACAGCGGCTTCAGAGCGCTTCATCGCGTCATCATCGAACATGAATGTGAATAAACCCTGCCGCAGATCGCAGGACGGGTCGAAGCCGAGCGAGTGAAAGCCGGCACCACCATGATGCTGGAACCGGTTGTTGAGCTTCCAGTGCAGCTTGCCCATTTCGTCGCGCGCCTGCCGATGGTTTGACAGGTGCAACAGCCAGTAGGAACGGTGCGCCTCGACCGAATGGATAAAGAAAGGCGTGTAGAAGCGCGAGTTCGTCCGATCCTGGACATGACGGTAGAGCCCGTTCTGAATCAGGTAGCGCCAGCCCTCCCCGGTCTTGAGGTTCATCAGGGCGCGCACGTCTTCCCTGGTCAGCTCGATTTTGAGCAACGCTTGGCTCTCGACAGTCTTGACCGAGAGAAAGTCGATCAGCGCGTCGACCGCGAAGGTCAGCAAGATCTCCGGGTTCCTGAGCGTGCCGAGAATCGTGCGGATAGTCGCGAGCCGCACGTCACTCCAGCCGTACTGATCCAGGAAGAACAACGAGCGATGCGCCGTCCCCTTCTTCTGAATGTGGACGAGGATGTCCGGGCACACCTCCTCAAAGAACGCGCACCGGACGAAAATGTCTTGCTCGAGGCGGGAGCGATAACCCCGTTTGATCAGCAGGTCCTTCAGAAAGGCGATGTGCTGGGGGTTCTCGTCGATGAAGAAGAAATCGGCGCGAACCACAAACCCCTTCGCGCGCGTCGCCTTCAGCACCTTGTCAGCCGCCTCCACCGCGCTCAACAGGCGAAGCGGCGACCCATCGACCTCGGACCCGTCGCGGCGGTATAGGCCACCACCGCTGAAGCCGTCGACGAGGGTGAGGTTAAGCATCGTCTGGCCGGGCGTGCGCGTCAGCCGCTCGATATAGATGCCGACGTACTGCTCGAAGATGTCGTGCTTCGCGACACTGTGCTCCCCCAACACGGGCGGCGGCGCGCCGACCTTCCACCCATATTGGCCGGTCATCGCGTCGAGCGCTCCCCCGCTCGCCGGCTCAGCCGCTCGCCCATTGTGAGGATGTAGTCGGCGCCTTCCAAGCCCTTCCGGTTGGGACCGGCCCAGAGCAGGTAGTAGAGCGGCACGCCACGTGTGCTCCGGATCAACCGCGGTGTCGATACATTTCCGAAGGCCGAGCGCAACCGCGCGCGGTAGAGGTCCAGAAGCCGCTCGGAATAGTCGGATCGTTTCTCGTAGCCGGTCGCGGCGAACAGACCCGCCTGCCGGCGCTGATAGACCTCCTCAAACCAAGCCCGGCTGCCGAAATAGCTGTCTAACGTCACAGCCCAGCCGTCCGGCACCTCACCGGAGTTCGGCAGCATGCGTTGGATAGCCATGCTCAGGGCGAAGTTGACCACTACTTCGAAGAGCCCCGTATCGGCGAGCTTTTGGATGCTTGCCCAGTCGAGCCCCGCCCCAAATGGGTCGAGGAAGGCGACGCCCCTATGCGTGCTTCGCGCGATCGGCTGCGCTGTCACCCAGGCGATGCCCTCGGCCGCGGTCCTCTGAAGAACGCTGATTCTTCGAGCGCCAGCGTACTCCGCCTTTAGCGCCTCCAGCTCGGCAGTGCGATCAGGATCGGGGTCGACGAAGACATAGCGATCGAAGGCGTTAGCCACCGCAAGCGCCACGCGCGGAGATCCGTCGATGAGCTCGCGCGCATCCACGTCGATTGGAGGCGCCGCGCCGAAGAGGTCGGGCACAGACCATGCCATGCGTTCTTCGGCCCGGATGACGGCCCTGCCACCGCCCGCATAGGCATCGAGATAGATCGTCCGCCAAGGTTGGTTCTTGAGGACCTTAGTGTAGAAGTCGAGATAGCGCGCCAGGGCGTCGAGCTTCTCCTTCGCCCACGGCCCGACCTCCGGCAGCTCTGCCATCAGCAGCTTCCCGCCTTCTCTTTGGGAAACTCGCTCCATTCACGGCCGTCGAGCTCGCGTCCGCCGGATTTCGGACGAAGCCCGCCCCATTGCTTGAAGAAGAAGGCCACCTTCTGCTCAATGCATTGGTCGCGGATATCGCGCACCCACTCGAGATGGATCGGTCTCGCGTCCGGTCCAGACTCGCCGCCAGCGATGACCCAGTCGATCCCGCTGAGGTCAACCGTGCCCACGGCTCCTATCAACGGCTCGACAGACAGAAACCGCGCCCCGGCCGGGGCGGCGCGGAGATGCTCAATACGTCCCTTGGCTTGGGCGTCCTCGATAGACACGCCGCACCAGATGTGTTTTGGGCCGCGTTGCCCCCAATAACGCCGGCGGAGATAGTTACGCATGAGAGAGCTGCGCTTGGTCAGCACCTGGAACACGTGCCAGTCAGCGGCTTCCATGGTGTTGAAGACCTGATCGATGAAGCTCGGCGGCACCTGTTTGTGGAACAGGTCGCTCATCGAGTTTACGAAGATCATCCGAGGTCGCCGCCAACTCAGCGGTTGGTCGAGCCGCTCGGGTCGCAACGTTAGGTCGAAGCCGGTCGCGAACGGATGCCCGGGCACCCCACGGAAGCGCTCAGAAAACCGCGCTGCATAGCAGTTGTCGCAGCCACGCGTGATCTTCGTGCAACCCGTGACTGGGTTCCACGTCGCGTCCGTCCACTCGATCGCACTCCCATCAGCCATGCCGAGGCCTCACTAACTGAGATTACCACAGAAAGAACAAATTACGAACACTGGCCGATCGCCGCGTCCCGGCAGGTTATGTCGGCGCCCGTTTTGATTGAATATCCGACGCGCGCGCCCCGCAAGAGGGCGTTCTCAATATCGCTTGCGAGCTATCAACCGAGCCGCCGAACCCGACCATGCCCCCTACCTCACCAACCTCGGCAGCGGCGTCTCGGTCTCGACCGGCTCTGCCTCGGCCTCCAGCAGCAGCTCGTTCTCCTGGGTGTGGACGCTGTAGGTCGGCAGGTTGGGCGGCAGCGGCTTGTTGGGCTGCACGCCAAGCTTCGCCAGATTGCGCGCGCGCGGCAGCAGGCGCTGGTTCACCGAGGCGGTGAGGCGGGCGAAGCTCTCGGCGGCGGATTTGAGGCCGCGGCCCAGGCTCGCGGCGTGGCCCAGCATCACCGCGGTGCCGTCGAGCAGTGCGCGCGTGGTGTCGACGATCTTCTGGTGGCTCTCGACCCGGCGCAGCAGATTGATCTCGGCCGAGGCGAGCGAGATGACGCAGTGCAGCCCCGCCGGCCCGGCCGGAATGATGTCCTTCTCCTTGGCCTTGCGCAGGAAATCGGGATCGGCGCGGTTGAGCTTTTCCAGCGCCGCCTCGTTGGCGAGGTACATGACCGAGAGCACCCGCGCCATCTCGCCCTCGCGGCCCGATTGCCGCCAGGCGGCGAGGATGGCGCTGCGGTAGTCCTTCTCGGCGAGCGCGCGCAGATGCTGGTTCATGGTGCGCGCGAGGTTGCGGTAGGCCTCCGCCTCGGCCTCGCCGCCCTCGGCGCGGGCGATGTCGATGAGGAATTTGGACGCCTTGCAGTCGATCACCAGCGCGCTGTTGCCGGGCAGGAACACCACTGCGTCGGGCCGGAGGCGCCGTCCGTCCTCGTCCTCGGTGGTGTATTGCAGCAGGAAGTCGCGCTCGGGTTCGAGGCCGAAGGAGGCCAGCGTGTTGGCCAGCCCGATCTCGGCCGCCTGGCCGGCGCCGCCGGGACTCGACAGCGCCCGCCACAGCGTGTCGACCACCGCGCCCTTCTCCTGCACCTGGCCGTGGAGCTGCTGCACCGCCTTGGCGATGTCGTCCATCTGCTTGACCAGCTGCTCGCTGGTCCGCCGCACGCGCTCCTCGGCGTCGAGCTTCGCCTCGGCGCTCTCGCGCTTGTGGTCGTCGATCAGCTTCGAGGAAAGCTGCTGCGCCGTCGCCAGCACCGCCGCCTGCGCCGCCTGCAGGCTCTCGGCGCGGAGCCGCTCGAAATCGCCGATGCGGCGCTCGCCGTCCAGGAGCTGCTGGCGCAGCGCCGCCAGCTCGCGCTCGGCGGCCATCCGGGCGGCGACCGAGCGGCCCAGCAGCACCGCCAGCACCGCGGCGGCCAGCAGCGGCGGCAAGGCCAGTGCCAGCACGGTAGCGTCCATCGCGCAATCTCCCCTGAAAGCCGGTCATCCTACCAGGACGAAACCGGAACGGAAGCCTTTCTCTCAGGGTTGACGGGCGTCTTCGGATTGCATACCTAAGGCGGGTTTCCCAGGGGATTCGAGACGATTGCCGCCATGGCCCTGCTGCCGATCATCACCGCGCCCGATCCGCGCCTCAAGCTCGTCGCCAAGCCGGTGACGGCGGTCGATGCGCGGGTGCGCCGGCTCATGGACGACATGCTCGAGACCATGTACGCCGCCCCCGGCATCGGCCTTGCCGCGCCGCAGGTCGGGGTGGCGCGGCGCGTGCTGGTGGTCGACATCGCGCGCGAGGGCGAGCCGCCGCAGCCGCTCCGCATCGCCAACCCCGAGATCCTGTGGCGCTCGGAGGAGCTGGCGACCTACAACGAGGGCTGCCTGTCGCTGCCCGAGCATTACGCCGATGTCGAGCGCCCGGCCCGGATCAAGCTGCGCTATCTCGACCACGAGAACGAGATCCGCGAGGTCGAGATGGAGGGGCTGCTCGCCACCTGCGTCCAGCACGAGATGGATCATCTCGAAGGCGTGCTGTTCGTCGACCACATCTCGTCGTTGAAGCGCAACATCATCCTGCGCAAGCTCGCCAAGCTGAAGCGCCAGAAGACGACGGAGCCGGTCGGCGCGTAGCGCCGGCGCGGCGATGCCCCACAAGCTCCGCCTCGCCTTCATGGGCACGCCGGATTTCGCGGTGCCGAGTCTGCGCGCGCTGGTCGCCGCCGGCCACGATCTCGCCGCGGTCTATTGCCAGCCGCCGCGGCCGGCCGGGCGCGGCCATCGTCCGCAGCCTTCGCCGGCGCAGCAGGCGGCGGAAGCGCTGGGCATTCCTGCGCGCTGGCCGGCGCGGCTCGATGCCGCCGCCGCCGCCGAGCTCGCAGCGCTCGGCCTCGACGCCGCGGTGGTGGCGGCCTATGGGCTGATCCTGCCCAAATCCGTGCTGGCGGCGCCGCGCCTCGGCTGCCTCAACATCCACGCCTCGCTGCTGCCGCGCTGGCGGGGTGCGGCGCCGATCCAGCGCGCCATCCTGGCCGGCGACGCCGAGACCGGCATCACCATCATGCAGATGGATGAAGGGCTCGATACCGGACCGATGCTGCTGCAGCAGGCGCTGCCGATCGGCCCGGCGACGAGTGCGGGCGATCTCCATGACGCTCTCGCCGCGCTCGGCGCGCGCCTCATCGTCGCGGCGCTGGCGGATGTCGCCGAGGGCCGGCTCGCGCCCCGGCCGCAGCCGGGCGAGGGCGTCACCTACGCGAAGAAGCTCAGGCGCGAAGAGGGCGCGCTCGACTGGCGCCGCGATGCGGTTTTTCTGGAGCGCGCGGTGCGCGCTTTCGATCCCTGGCCCGGCACCTGGTTCGAGCATGCGGGCGAGCGCATCAAGGTGCTGGCTGCGGCACTCGTGGCACCCGCGCCGGGCGCGGCGCCGGGCACGGTGCTCGACGGGGAGCTTGCCGTCGCCTGCGGGCAGGGCGCGCTCCGCCTCGCCCGGCTGCAGCGTCCCGGCCGCGCGCCGCAGGAAGCCCTGGCCTTCCTGCGCGGCCATGCGATCCCCGCCGGCACGATGCTGCCATGCCCCGCTACAAGCTGACCCTCGAATATGACGGCACCGGCCTGGTCGGCTGGCAGCGCCAGGCCGCCGGCGCGTCGGTGCAGCAGGCGCTGGAGACCGCGGTCGAGCGCTTCTGCGGCGCGCGCGTCACGGTGCACGGCGCCGGCCGCACCGATGCCGGCGTGCACGCGCTGGGCCAGGCGGCGCATCTCGACCTGCCGCGCGAGGCCGCGCCCGAGGTGATCCGCAACGCGCTCAACCATCACGTGAAGCCCGCCGCCATCGCCGTGCTCGCGGTCGAGCGCGTCGCGGAGAATTTCGACGCACGGCGCTCGGCCCGGGGCCGCGTCTATCTCTACCGCATCCTCAACCGTCGCCCGCCGGCGGCGCTGGAGCGCGGCCGGGTCTGGCATGTCGGGCCGGCGCTCGACGAGGCGGCGATGCAGCGTGCGGCGCGGCTGCTGCTCGGCAGGCATGATTTCACGACGTTCCGCGATTCGCTCTGCCAGGCGAAATCGCCGGTGAAGACGCTGGACGCGCTGGAGGTGACGCGCGCCGGCGACGAGATCCGCATCGCGGCGCGCGCGCGCTCCTTCCTGCATCACCAGGTGCGCAACATGGTCGGCACGCTCAAGCTGGTGGGCGCCGGCAAATGGCGCGCCGACGACGTGGCGCGCGCGCTCGACGCCCGCGACCGCCGCGCCGGCGGCCCGACCGCGCCGCCCGAGGGCCTCTACCTGGTCGAGGTGGTTTATCCGGCGCTCGCTCCGCAGCCCCTCGCCCCTTGAGGGCAGGGGCGGAGGTGTGGGCACTACCCCAGCCGCTGTGCGGCGTGGAAGAGTTCGGCGCCGGCGATGATGAGGAAGACGTTCCACAGGCTCGCGAGAAGGCCGGCGGCGATGCCGGCGAGCAGCGCCAGCCCGTCGCCTTCGAGCTGGCCCAGCGCAATGACGATGATGCTGAGCGCCACCGGGACGTTGCCGAAGGGCACCGGCAGCGCCAGCATCGCGCTCAGCGCGATCAGCGCGACGCCGACCAGCCGCTCGCCCGGCTCGGTGGTGAGCGGCGAGCGCCGCGGCCGCAGCCAGCGCTCGAGCCGCAGCAGCCAGGGCTCGACGCGGTCGACCATGCGGCGGAAGCGCCGCTGCTCCAGCGACAGCCGGCGCAGCCGGCGCGGCAGCCGCGGCGCGTGCAGGCCAAGCGCCAGCTGCAGCCCGAGCGCGGCGATGCCGAGGGCGAAGGGCACCGAGAAGCCCGGAATGAGCGGTCCCGGCACGGCGTTGGGCAGGGCGAGCGCGAAGACCAGCAGGCCGAAGCCCTGATCGCCCAGCGCCGCCAGCAGGTCGTCGATCGAAAAGCGCGCGCCTGGGCGGTCGGCGAGCCAGCGCAGGGCACCGGCGGTGCCGCCGCGCGGGATCGCCTGCTGGGGGTTGATCAATAGAGGCTCTGGGTCACCTGCGACACCGCCTCGCTCAGCACGAGATCGATGAGCACGACGGTGGTCGCGGCGACGCCGCCGGCATCGAGCGCGGTGCGCGCGATGAACCATTCATAGGCGAGGCGCACCAGCAGGATGACGAGATAGACCGCCAGCCCCGCCGCCAGCGGCAGCGCGGTGAACGCGATGAGGCCGAACAGCGCCAGCACGGTCTGCAGCACCTGCGACCAGTTGTAGGCGGTGATGAAGCCGAGGCTCTGCTCGTCGCGCTCGAGCCAGTGGCAGAAGGGCAGGATGATCAGCGGAAAGGCGGCCCAGCTCACGACGTAGCCGATGCTCTCGACCAGCAGGATGCGAAAGCCGCCCGAGGCCGCCCATTGCGCCGGCGGCACCAGCAGCGCCACCAGCAGCACGAAGCCGGGATAGGCGATCGCCGCCGCCCAGAAGGAGCGCCAGACGGCGCCGACATCGCGGGCGAACCAGACCATCGCCGCCGGATCGAGCCGGGCGAAGCGCCAGCTGCCGTACATCCCCCGCGACACCTCGCGCCAGCTCGGGACCATGCTCATGCCGCCGAAAAATAGCGGTCGAGCACGGTGCGGTAGATCTCGGTCAGCTCCGCCATGTCGGCTACCGGCACACGCTCGTCGACCTTGTGCATGGTCAATCCCACCAGCCCGAACTCGGCGATCGGGCAATAGTGATGGATGAAGCGCGCATCCGACGTGCCGCCGGTGGTGCTGAGCTCGGGCCGGCGGCCGGTGACCTGCTCGATCGCGGATGCCACCAGCGCGCTGAACGGGCCGGGCGGCGTCAGGAAGGACTCGCCGCTGACATGGAAGTCGAGCGTGTAGCGGCCGCCGACCGCGTCGAGCTTGCCCCGGATCCAATCCTTGAGGCCGGCGCTGGTCCAGCGGTCGTTGAAGCGGATGTTGACGCTGGCGCGCGCCTCGCCGGGGATGACGTTGGCGGCGGGATTGCCGATGTCGATGGTCGAGATCTGCAGCGTCGAGGGCTGGAAATGCGCCGTGCCCTGGTCGAGCGGCGCCGCGATCAGCGCCTGCAGCATCGCCACCAGGCGATGCGCGGCGTTGTCGGCGAGATGCGGATAGGCGGTGTGGCCCTGCACGCCGTGGACGGCGAGATGGGCGTTCATACTGCCGCGCCGGCCGATCTTGACCATGTCACCCAGCACCTGGGCGTTGGTCGGCTCGCCGACGATGCAGGCGTCGAGCCGCTCGCCCCGCGCCGCGATCCATTCCAGCAGCTTGCGGGTGCCGTTGATCGACACGCCTTCCTCGTCGCCGGTGATCAGCAGGCTGATCGAGCCGCCGAAATCCGCGCCGCGCTCGGCCAGGAAGCGCGATGCTGCGGCGGCGAAGCAGGCGATGGCGCCCTTCATGTCGGCGGCGCCGCGGCCGTGCAGCGTTCCGTCCTCGACCTGCCCGGCGAAGGGGGCGATGCTCCAGGCGGCGAGATTGCCCGGCGGCACCACGTCGGTATGGCCGGCGAAGCAGAAGTTGCGCCCGCCGGTGCCGAGGCGGGCGTAGAGGTTGAGCACGGGCTCGGTGCCGGGCTCGGCGAATTCCTGAAGCGTGCAGGCGAAGCCCAGCCCCTCCAGCACCCCGGCGAGATAGGGCAGCGCGCCTTCGTCCCTGGGCGTCACGCTCGGGCGCCGGATCAGCGCGGCGGCGAGTTCCACCGGGTCGAGCGGCTGGTTGCGGCGCGGGCTCGCCATCAATCGCGCAGCAGGTCGTTGATCGAGGTCTTGGCCCGGGTGCGCTCGTCGACGCGCTTGACGATTACGGCGCAGGCGAGGCTCGGCGAAGGCTTGCCGTCGGCGAAGGGGCGGCCGGGCAGGCTGCCGGGCACGACCACGGAATAGGCCGGCACCCGGCCCAGGAAGATCTCGCCGGTGGCGCGGTCGACGATCTTGGTGGTGGCGCTGATGAAGGTGCCCATGGCGAGCACCGAGCCGGTCTCGACGATGACGCCTTCGACCACCTCGCTGCGCGCGCCGACGAAGCAATTATCCTCGATGATCACCGGCTCGGCCTGCAACGGCTCGAGCACGCCGCCGATGCCGACGCCACCCGAGAGATGGCAGTTCTTGCCGATCTGGGCGCAGGAGCCCACCGTCGCCCAGGTGTCGACCATGCTGCCGCTGTCGACGAAGGCGCCGACATTGACGAAGGACGGCATCAGCACCACCCCCGGCGCAATATGCGCCGAGCGGCGCACCACCGAGCCGGGCACGGCGCGGAATCCGCCGGCGCGGAAGCGCTCGGCGTCCCAGCCGGCGAATTTCGACGGCACCTTGTCCCACCAGCACGCCGGCCCGCGCGCCGGGTCGACCGGGCCGCCGGCGATCACCGCCATGTCGTTGAGGCGGAAGGAGAGCAGCACCGCCTTCTTGAGCCATTGATGCACCTGCCAGCGGCCGCCGATCTTCTCGGCGACGCGCAGCCTGCCGCGGTCGAGCCCGTCGAGTGCCGCCTCGACCGCGTCGCGCACCGCGCCCTTGGTGGCAGGCGAGATCGTGCTCTGCGCCTCCCAGGCGGCATCGATGGTCTCTGCGAGGTCTCTGTCGGTCATGCGCGGCGGGTCTCGATCGGTCGTGGCGGATGGCGCGAACCTTGGGGCAGCCGCCGGGGCCTGTCAACGGGACCGGCGGCCGGAAACCGCCGCCCGGAGCCAGGGCGCGAGGTCGTCGACGACGTGGTGGATGTCGCCGGGAGCGGCGCCCTCGCGCGCCCAGTCCTTGGGCGTGCTGACCCAGGCGGTGGTCATGCCCAGCGCCGCCGCCGGCGGCAGGTTGCGCG
>DAHUYF010000088.1 GCA_027315365.1 Rhodospirillales bacterium
AGCCGAGCCCGGCGCCGGCATCCGCAGCGCTCGCCGCCGGCCCGCCGGCGGCAACGCCCGGCGTGCCCGGAGAAGCCGGCGGTCCCGGCGGCGCGGCCGGTGCCGGCACCGGCGCCGAGGGCGCAGGTCGCGGCGCGATCGGCGACGGTCCGATCGAGGGGCCGGGCGACGACTATCTCGAGCGGCTGCGGACCTGGCTCAGCCGCTACAAGCAGTATCCGGAGCAGGCGAAGCAGGAGAAGCAGCAGGGACGGCTGGTCGTCAGCTTCACCATCCTGCGCGACGGCACGGTGCGCGACGCCCGCATCGCGCACAGCTCGGGCTTCCCGCTGCTCGACCAGGCGGCGCTGCGGATGCTGCACGACGCCTCGCCGGTGCCGTCGCTGCCGGACAGCTATCGCGGCGAGCACGTCAGCGTGGACCTGCCGGTCGATTTCTCGATCGGCCTGCTCGATCGGTTTTTCTAGCTGAGGCTAAGCGTCGGAGGCGATCAGCTCGGCCCGACCACGTCGGGGTAGCCGGGGATCGGCGTGCCGTAGATCGGATCGACCGGCTGCTGCGCGCCATTGCGCGGCGAGTCCGGCGTCCAGAGCGGCCCCGTGCTCTGGGCGCAGCCGCCGAGCACCAGCAGCGCAATCGCCAAGCTTATGAGCCGCCCTCGCATCCGCGCACCTCTCTCCGCCAGAGATAGGCGCAGCCGGCACGCAATGCAATCCGGCCCACGGCCGCCGGCGCAATCGCCGGCGGGTGTCATGATCGGCCGCATTCTCCGCGCCCCGCCCTGGGTCCGACGCGATCCTCAGGCGCCGTTGATCTGCGGATAGCCGGGGATCGGCGTGCCGTAGGTCGGATCCACAGGCTGCTGCGCGCCATTGCGCGGCGAATCCGGCGTCCACAGCGGCCCCGTGCTCTGGGCGCAGCCGCCGAGCACCAGGAGCGCCATGGCCAGGGACAATGCGATCAATCGCTCTCGCATGCCTGCACCTCCTCATCCCCTGGAGATGGGCAGTGCCGGCGTTTCCGGCAAACCGCCGGCCTCAGCCGGCGGCGGCGATCAGCGCGAGGAAGGTCTCGCCGTAGCGCTCGAGCTTGCTGCGGCCGACCCCCGGAATGACGCTCATCTGGCCGAGGTCGCGCGGCCGCCGGTGCACCATCTCCAGCAGCGTCGCATCGTGGAAGATGACATAGGGCGGCACGCCCTGCTCGCGCGCCAGTTCCAGGCGGCGCGCTCTGAGCGCCTCCCACAGCGCCTCGTCGCCGGGCGACGCGGCGCCGTCGAGCGCGGCGAGGCCGGCCGCGCGCTCGCCGCCGCGCGCCCGGCGGCGGCCGAGCTTCGGCTCCGCCGCCTCGCCGCGAAACGCGACCGGTACCTCGCCGCGCAGCACGGCGGGCGCGCTCTCGGAGAGGTGCAGCCCGCCATGACCCTCGACATCGACATCGAGATGGCCTTGCGCCACCAGCTGGCGGAAGACCGATTGCCATTCGCGCTTGTCGAGCTCGGTGCCGACGCCGAAGGTCCTGAGCTTGTCATGGCCGAAGCGCTGGACGCGCTCGGTGAGCTCGCCGCGCAGCACGTCGACGAGGTGGCCGACGCCGAAGCGCTGGCCGGTGCGGAAGACGGCGGAGAGCGCCTTCTGCGCCGCCACCAGCCCGTCCCAGACGCGCGCCGGCCTGAGGCAGTTGTCGCAATTGCCGCAGGACGGATGCTCGCGCTCGCCGAAATACCCCAGCAGCACCTGCCGCCGGCACGACGCGGTTTCGCAAAATCCCAGCAGCGCGTTCAGCTTGTGGCGCTCGATGCGGCGCTGGCGCTCGTCGAGGGAAGCGGCGTCGAGCAGCGCCAGCAGCGCCGTCACATCCGCCATGCCGTAGGTCATCCAGGCATCGGCGGGCAGCCCGTCGCGGCCGGCGCGGCCGGTCTCCTGGTAATAGGCCTCGAGGCTCTTGGGCGCGTCGAGATGGACGACGAAGCGCACATTGGGCTTGTCGATGCCCATGCCGAAGGCGACGGTGGCGACGATGACGACGCCTTCCTCGCGCAGGAAGCGATCCTGGTTGCGCTCGCGCGTCGCCGCGTCGAGCCCGGCATGATAGGGGAGCGCGACGCGGCCGCGCTCGTTGAGCCAGGCCGCCACCTCCTCGACGCGGCGGCGCGACAGGCAGTAGACGATGCCGGCGTCGCCCTGATGCTCGGATGACAGAAACTGCAGCAGCTGCGCCTTGGCCTCGGCCTTGGCGACGACGCGGTAGCGGATGTTGGGCCGGTCGAATCCGGCGGCAAAGACCTGTGCCTGCTCGAGCTTCAGCCGCGCCAGGATGTCGCTGCGCGTCGGCCCGTCGGCGGTGGCGGTGAGCGCCAGGCGCGGCACCTCCGGGAAGCGCTCGTGCAGCACCGAAAGCTGCAGGTACTCCGGGCGGAAATCATGGCCCCATTGCGAGACGCAATGCGCCTCGTCGATGGCGAAGAGCGCCAGCCGGCAGCGCGCCAGCAGCTCGAGGCAGCGCGCCGTCACCAGCCGTTCCGGCGCGACATAGACGAGGTCGAGCGCGCCTTGCCGCATCGCCTGCTCGATATCCGCCGCCTCGGCAGCGGTCAGCGTCGAATTGAGATAAGCGGCGCGCACCCCGGCCTGGCGCAGCGCGTCGACCTGGTCCTTCATCAAGGCGATGAGCGGCGAGACGACGATGCCGAGGCCAGGCCGGACCAGCGCCGGGATCTGATAGCACAGCGACTTGCCGCCGCCGGTCGGCATCAGCACCAGCGCGTCGCCGCCGGCGATCACATGCTCGATGATCGGCCGCTGCAGGCCGCGGAAATCGCCATAGCCGAAGACCGAGCGCAGGATGTCGAGAGCGCGCTCGCCCGGCGCCGGCGTCGCGCCTGCTGCGCTCCCCGCTCCTGTCATCGACGCTTTCCCCTGCCTTGCCGCCCGCGATCGGGCTTAGCACGATTCCGAGCGAAGTTGAACCGCTCAGCCGCGGCCGATGAAGGGCATCTTGGTAGCCATCACCGTCATGAACTGCACGTTCGCATCGAGCGGCAGGCTCGCCATGTAGACTACCGCACTCGCCACGTGCTGCACGTCCATGCGCGGCTCGACCGCCGTCTCGCCATTGGCCTGCGGCACGCCCCTGGCCATGCGGTCGGTCATCTCGGTCGCGGCGTTGCCGATGTCGATCTGGCCGCAGGCGATGTCGTGGCTGCGGCAATCGAGCGAGATCGATTTGGTCAGGCCGGTAATGGCGTGCTTGGTCGCGGTATAGGCCACCGACATCGGCCGCGGCGCATGGGCGGAGATCGAGCCGTTGTTGATGATGCGGCCGCCGCGCGGCGTCTGCGTCTTCATCATCCGGATCGCCTCCTGGGCGCAAAGGAAGGAGCCGGTGAGGTTGGCGTCGACCACCTTCTGCCATTCCGCCAGCGGCAGATCCTCGAGCGGCACCGCCGGCGCGCCGGTGCCGGCATTATTGAACAGCAGGTCGAGCCGGCCGAACGCCTCCCGGACGGCGGCGAACAGCGCCGTCACCTGGACCGGGTTGCCGATGTCGGTCGGCACCGCGACGACGCGCCGCCCCGACGACTTGCCCAGCGCCGCGGTCTTCTCCAGCGCGTCCCTGCGTCGCCCGGCCAGCGCCACGCCATAGCCCGCCTGCATCAGCGCCACCGCCACCGCCCGGCCGATCCCGCTGCCGGCGCCGGTGACGATCGCGACCTTGTCCGCGCTACTCATGGCCCTCGCCTCCCCTGCCTCGCATGCCTCCCGACGATGCTAGCCCATGCGCCGCGTCGCGCCCATTGCCGAAACAAAATTGCGTCTAGGGGGATCACCCTTGCCTGAATGGCGCTGTCCGCTATTGTCGGCGCGCATAAGCAAGAGGAGCGGGAGGATCGATGTCGCAAGTGGTCCGCTACGAACGGCGCGGCAATGCCGGGGTCATCACCGTCGACAACCCGCCGGTCAACGCGCTGAGCAAGGCGGTCCGCCAGGGCCTGGTGGACGCGCTGATGCAGGGACTCGGCGATGATGCCGCCAAGGCGCTCATCGTCATCGGCGCCGGCCGCACCTTCATCGCCGGCGCCGACATCAAGGAGTTCGGCAAGCCGCTGGAGCCGCCCGATCTCAACTTCGTGATATCCGGGCTCGAAACCGCGAGCAAGCCGACCATCGCCGCCATCCACGGCACTGCGCTGGGCGGCGGCCTCGAAGTGGCGCTGGGCTGTCACTACCGCGTCGCCCTTCCCACGGCGCAAGTGGGATTGCCCGAGGTGAAGCTCGGCATCCTGCCGGGCGCCGGCGGCACGCAGCGCCTGCCGCGGCTGATCGGCGCCAGGGCCGCGCTCGACATGATCACCACCGGCGATTTCGTCCGCGCCGCCAAGGCGAAGGAACTCGGCATCATCGACGCCGTCGTCGAGGGCGACCTGCTGGCGGGCGCGCTCGGCTTTGCCGAAGAAGCGGCGGCGCGCGGCGTTGCCGGCCGCCGCATTCGCGAGCGCGAGGACAAGATCGCCGAGGCCCGCGGCAATTCGGCGTTCTTCTCGGAGTACCGCGCCGCCGTCAAGAAACGCGCCCGCGGCCAGCTCTCGCCGCTCGCCTGCGTCGACGCGGTCGAGGCCGCGGCCACCCTCCCCTTCGCCGAAGGCCTCAAGCGCGAGCGCGATATTTTCCAGGAGCTGGTGACCTCGACCCAGTCGCGCGCGCTGATCCACGCCTTCTTCGCCGAGCGCGAGGCGATGAACATCCCCGACGTGCCGCCGCAGACGCCGGCGCGGGCGATCAAGACGGCGGCGGTGATCGGCGCCGGCACCATGGGCGGCGGTATCGCCATGAGCTTCGCCAATGCCGGCATCCCGGTGACGGTGGTGGAGACCTCCCAGGACGCACTGGAGCGCGGCCTCGGCGTGGTACGCAACAACTACGCCACCACCGCCGCCAAGGGCCGGCTCGATCCCGCGACGATGGAAAAGCGCCTCGGCCTGATCAAGGGCTCGCTCGACCTCGCGGCGGTCAAGGACGCCGACATCGTGATCGAGGCGGTGTTCGAGGAGATGACGATCAAGAAGGAGCTGTTCGCCAGGCTCGACACGCTGGCCAAGCCCGGCGCGGTGCTGGCCAGCAACACCTCGAGCCTCGACATCGACGCCATCGCCGCCCAGACGCGGCGGCCGCAGGACGTGATCGGCACGCATTTCTTCAGTCCGGCCAACGTCATGCGGCTGGTCGAGGTGGTCCGCGGCGCCAAGACCGGCAAAGACGTCATCGCCACCGCGATGAAGCTCGGCAAGACGCTCGCCAAGGTGCCCGTGCTGGTCGGCGTGTGCGACGGATTCGTCGGCAACCGCATGCTGTTCCAGTACATCCGCGAGGCCGAGTTCCTGCTCGAAGAGGGCGCGCTTCCCTGGCAGGTCGACAAGGCGCTGCAGGAGTGGGGGCTCGCCATGGGCCCCTTCGCCATGGGCGACATGGCCGGCAACGACGTCGGCTGGCGCATCCGCAAGCAGCAGGCGGCGATCCGCCCCAACGACCGGCGCTACTCGCATCTCGCCGACGAGATCTGCGAGAAGGGCCGCTTCGGGCAGAAGGCCGGCGCCGGCTGGTACCGCTACGAGAAAGGCAGCCGCACACCGCTGCCCGACGCCGAGATCGAGGCGCTGATCCTGGCGGAGTCGAAGCGGATCGGCATCGCGCGCCAGCCGATCGCCGACGAGGAGATCGTCAAGCGCACGATCTACGCGCTGGTCAACGAGGGCGCCAAGCTCCTCGAGGAAGGCATCGCGCTGCGCGCCTCGGACATCGACGTGATCTATCTCACCGGCTACGGCTTCCCGGCCTGGCGCGGCGGGCCGATGTTCTATGCCGACACCGTCGGCCTCGACAAGGTCTATGCCGATGTGAAGCGCTTCCACGAGGCGCAGGGCTATTTCTGGCGCCCGGCGCCGCTGCTGGAGAAGCTCGCGCGCGAGGGCAAGCGCTTCGCCGATCTCAACCCGCGCAAAGGCTGAAAGGATCCCGGCCATGGAACTCGCCTACACGGCGGAAGAGCAGGCGTTTCGCGAGGAGGTCCGGAGCTTCATCCGCGACAATCTGCCGGCCGACATCCAGGACAAGATGCTGAACGGCAAGAAGATGGGGCGCGAGGATTTCCTGCGCTGGCACCGGACGCTGCACAAGCAGGGCTGGGTCGCGCCGAACTGGCCGGAGGAGCATGGCGGCACCGGCTGGACGCCGGTGCAGCGGCACATCTTCGAGGACGAGAGCGCCGAGGCCGGCGCGCCGCCGGTGATCCCCTTCGGCGTCACCATGTGCGGGCCGGTCATCATCCGCTTCGGCAACGACTGGCAGAAACAGTTCTTCCTGCCGAAGATCCTCTCCGCCGAGCATGTCTGGTGCCAGGGCTTCTCCGAGCCCGGCTCCGGCTCCGACCTCGCTTCGCTCCGGACCAAGGCCGTACGCGACGGCGACCACTACATCGTCAACGGCCAGAAGACCTGGACCACCTCGGCGCAGTTTGCCGACTGGATCTTCAACCTGGTGCGCACCGATCCCGGCGCCAAGAAGCAGGAAGGCATCTCCTTCCTGCTGATCGACATGAAGACGCCGGGCATCACCGTGCGGCCGATCGTCACCATGGACGGCGGTGCCGAGATCAACGAGGTGTTCTTCGACAACGTCAAGGTCCCGGCCAAGAACCTGGTCGGCGAGGAGAACAAGGGCTGGACCTACGCCAAGTTCCTGCTTGGCAACGAGCGCACCGGCATCGCCCGCGTCGGTGCGTCCAAGCGCGAGCTGAAGCAGCTCAAGCAGATTGCCAGCAGCGAGCGCGACGGCGGCCGGCCGCTGATCGAGAACCCGCGCTTTCGCGACAAGGTCGCGGCGCTCGAGGTCGAGCTGATGGCGCTGGAGATCACCAATCTGCGCATGATCGCCGCCATGCGCGGCGGCAAGGGGCCGGGCCCGGAAAGCTCGATCCTCAAGATCAAGGGCTCGGACATCCAGCAGCGGCTGACCGAACTCGCCATGGAAGCGCTCGGCCCCTACGCCATGCCCTTCCAACGCGAGGCGCTGGAGGCCGGCTGGAACGAGGAGCCGATCGGCCCCGACTACGCCGCGGTCGCCGCGCCGCATTATTTCAACTACCGCAAGGTCTCGATCTATGGCGGCTCGAACGAGATCCAGCGCAACGTGATCTCCAAGATGATGCTCGGACTCTGAGGCGGGACCATGGACTTTGATTTCACCGAGGAACAGCGGCTGCTCGACGAGACGGTGCGGCGGCTGGTCAAGGACGAGTACGACATCGCCAAGCGCAAGAGCTATATGGCGGCGCCGGACGGCTTCAGCCGCAAGCTCTGGGACCGCTATGCCGAGCTCGGGCTGTTGGGATTGCCCTTCGCCGAAAGCGAGGGCGGCTTCGGCGGCTCGGCGGTCGAGATCATGATCGTGATGGAGAGCTTCGGCCGCGGCCTGGTGGTCGAGCCCTATCTCGCCTCGATCGTGCTCGGCGGCGGCCTGGTCTCGCTCGCCGGCAGTGCGGCGCAGAAGCAGGCGATCCTGCCGCAGGTCGCCGCCGGCAAGCTCCTCCTCGCCTTCGCCCATGGCGAGCGGCAGTCGCGCTATGCGCTGGCCGATGTCGAGACCACGGCGACGAAGGACGGCAGCGGCTGGATGCTGAGCGGCCACAAGGGCGTAGTGCTCAACGGCGACAGCGCCGATCAACTCATCGTCTCCGCGCGCAGCGCCGGCGGCAGCCGCGAGCGGAACGGCATCGGCCTCTTCCTAGTCGACGCCAAGGCGAAGGGGGTCGGCGTCCGCGGATATCCCACCGTCGACGGCTTGCGCGCCGCGGAGGTGACGCTGGACGGCGTGCGGGTCGGCGGCGACGCCGTGCTCGGCGTGGCCGACGGCGCCTATCCGGTCATCGAGCACGCGGTCGACCGCGCGCTCGCCGCGCTTGCCGCCGAGGCGGTCGGCATCATGGAGACGCTCAACGCCGCGACGCTCGACTACCTCAAGACGCGCAAGCAGTTCGGAGTGCCGATCGGCTCGTTCCAGGCGCTGCAGCACCGCATGGCCGACATGGTGGTGGAGCACGAGCAGTCGAAATCGATGGCGGTGCTGGCGGCGCTCTCCGCCGATCTCGCCGACGCCGCCGAGCGACGCCGGGTGATCTCCGCCGCCAAGGTGCAGATCGGCCGCTCCGGCCGCTTCGTCGGCCAGCAGTCGATCCAGCTCCATGGCGGCATCGGCATGACCGACGAATACCTCGCCGGCCACTATTTCAAGCGCCTGACGATGATCGACCAGAGCTTCGGCGACGCCGACCACCATCTCGACCGCTTCGCCGAGGTGACGCTCAGCGCGGGGTGAGCAATCGCGGGAGCCCACCGGCGACGGCGCTTCGCGTCGCGCCCCCGCCATGTGCTATGACGCCTCGCCATGCTCACCTTTTCCGACCTCACCTACCGGATCGCCGGGCGGACCTTGCTGGACCAGGCCTCGGCGCAGATCAATGCCGGCTGGAAGGTCGGGCTCATCGGCCGCAACGGCTCCGGGAAATCGACGCTGCTCGATCTCATCCGCGGCGAACTGCAGCCTGACGGCGGCGAAGTCCGGCTGCAGAGCGGCGTCCGCCTGGGCTTCCTGGCGCAGGAGGCGCCGGGCGGCGCGCAGACGCCGCTCGACGCCGTGCTCGCCGCCGACGAGGAACGCGCCAGCCTGCTGGCTGCGGTCGAAGCGGGCGCGGACGGCGCCGACGCCGCCGAAATCCACGAGCGCCTGCGGGCGCTCTCGGCGCATGCGGCGCCCGCGCGCGCCGCCGCCATCCTCGCCGGGCTGGGCTTCGCCCATGAGGCGCAGCAGCGGCCGCTCTCGTCATTCTCCGGCGGCTGGCGCATGCGGGTGGCGCTGGCGGCCGCGCTCTTCGCCGAGCCCGATCTGCTGCTGCTCGACGAGCCGACCAACCATCTCGACCTCGAGGCGGCGCTCTGGCTCGGCGACTTCCTGAAGCGCTATCGCCGCACGCTGCTGCTGGTCAGCCATGACCGCCAGTTCATCGACGAGGTCGCCGACCACATCCTCCACCTCGCCGAGCGCCGGCTGACGCTCTACACCGGTGGCTACGAGACCTTCCTGCGCACCCGCCGCGAGACGCTGTCGCGCCAGCAGGCGCTGGCGCAGAAGCAGGAGACGCAGCGCAAGCACCTTCAGGCCTTCGTCGACCGCTTCCGCGCCAAGGCGAGCAAGGCGAGCCAGGCACAGAGCCGCCTCAAGATGCTGGCGCGGCTCGAACCGGTGACGCTGGCCGAGGCCGAGGCGCCGGTGCGCTTCGACTTCCCCGAGCCGGCGGAACTGGCGCCGCCGCTCCTCACCCTCGACAACGTCACGGTCGGATACGCGCCGGGAAAGCCGGTGCTGCGCCGGCTCGATCTGCGGCTCGATCCCGACGACCGCATCGCGCTGCTCGGCGCCAACGGCAACGGCAAGTCGACGCTGGCGCGGCTGATCGCCGGCCGGATCGAGCCGATGGCCGGCGAGGCGCGCCGCGCGCCGCGTCTGCGCTGCGGCTATTTCGCGCAGCATCAGATCGAGGAGCTCGATCCCGAGGCCAGCGCCTTCGATCACCTCGCCCGGCTGATGCCCAAGGCGAGCGCCGAGCAGCTGCGCGCCCGGCTGGCGCGCTTCGGCTTCGGCGTCGATCTCGTCTTCGTGCGCGCGCGCGAGCTGTCCGGCGGCGAGAAGGCGCGGCTCAATTTTGCGCTCATTACCCACGAGGCGCCGCCGCTGCTCATCCTCGACGAGCCCACCAACCATCTCGACATCGAGGCGCGCGAGGCGCTGGTCACCGCGCTCGGCGATTTCCCCGGCGCGGTGGTGATCATCAGCCATGACTGGCATCTGCTGTCGCTCACCGCCGATCGGCTATGGCTCGTCGCCGATGGCACGGCGAGGCCTTGGGACGGCGATCTCGACGACTACCGCCGCTACCTGATGGAGCGGCGTGCGAGCGAGCCCGCGGCGGAAGCCGGCGTCCCGCCCGAAGCCAGGCGCGAATCGCGCCGCGCCGCCGCCGGGCGGCGCCAGTCGCTGGCGCCGCTTCGGCGCGCCTTGCGCGACGCCGAGCAGCGTCTCGCCGCGGTCGCCGCGCGCCAGACGGCGCTGGAGCGACAACTGGCCGATCCCGCGACTTATTCGACCGGCGGCGCGGCGCTGGCCGACCTGCTGCGCGAGCAGGCGGAGACAGCGCTATCGCTGGCCGCCGCGGAATCCGCCTGGCTCGCCGCGGCGGAAGCGATCGAGCGCGCCGAGGAATAACGCGCACGCGTCGCGGCGAGCGAAACCTTTTCTTTGCCATAACTTGGTCACAGGATTGCGGCGGCACGGATGCCGGCCGATTCGCGAGCGCGCGGAACGCCGATGGCGCAGCGGCGCCGGGATACTTTAATTTTGTCACCCGCCAGTCCCGGCCGCTTAAACATCACTTAACCTGAAGTCGAGCACAGTCGGTCCACGGCGCGCATCGCGCGCGCCGCGAAGGGTGCAGGTCTCGGCAGATGGCGATGGTGACGCGCGACATGATTGCTCAGCTGATCGAGGAAGCGTCCTGGACCGAGCGCGCCAAGTCGCTCGATCGCCTCGCCGCACGCTTTCTCGCCGGCGGCCTCGACGAGGCAGAGTGGCGCGCCGTCACCGACGCGTTCCGCATCGTGCTCTATGACGGCGAGCCGCTGGTCCGCCTCGTGCTGGCCGAGAGCATCAAATTCGCGCCCGACCTGCCGCGCGACATCCTGCTGGCGCTGGCGCGCGACGTCGCGACGGTGGCGACGCCGGTACTCGCGCATTCGCGTCAGCTCGGCGAGGACGATCTGCTGCCGATCGCGCTGCGTCACTCGCCCGCGCACCGCTTCGCCATCGCCGGCAGGCGGCTGATCTCCGGCCGCCTCGCCGCCGCGCTGTGCCGCAACGGCGAGCAGGCGGTGATCCTCCGCCTGATGGCCAATGACGGCGCGGCGGTGGCCGAGCAGACGCTGCACGCAGTCCTCGACCGCTTCCCCGATCAGCCGGCGCTCGTCGAGGCCATCGGCCGGCGGCGGCTGCTGCCGGTCAGCGTCGGCAGCCGCCTCTTCGCGCCGCGCCGCGAGGACGGCGCCAGGCCGGCGCTGCGCCTCGTCTCGGACCGCACCGGCTCGCTCGGCTAGACGATCGACTGTGCGGCGTATGGCAGGTCGTGGCCGATCAGTGGATCTCCGGCTCCGGCACCGCCGCATCGCCGGCGAGGAAATCGAAATCGCAGCCGGTCTCGGCCTGGCCGATATGCTCGCCGTAGAGTTTGCCGTAGCTGCGCCGGAAGCGCGGCTGGGGCGCAACCCAGGCGGCGCGGCGGCGGACGAGCTCGGCCTCTTCGACCGCGAGCGTCAGCCGCCGTCCGGGCACGTCGAGCTCGATCACGTCGCCGCTCTGCGCCAAGGCCAGCGGACCGCCGATATAGGATTCCGGCGAGACATGCAGCACGCAGGCGCCGTAGCTGGTGCCGCTCATCCGCGCATCCGAGATGCGCAGCATGTCGCGCACGCCTTGCTGCAGCAGCTTCTTGGGGATCGGCAGCTGGCCCCATTCCGGCATGCCCGGCCCGCCTTGCGGCCCGCCATGCTGCAGCACCAGCACCGACTGGGCGGTGACCTCGAGCGCGGGATCGTCGATGCGGCGGCTGAGATCATTGTAATCGCGGAACACCACCGCCGGGCCGCGATGGCGGAGCAGCCGCGGCTCCATCGCCGAGGGCTTGATGACGGCGCCGTTGGGCGCGAGATTGCCGGTGAGCACGGCGAGCCCGCCTTCGGGCTGCAGCGCACGGTCGGGCGAGCGGATGACGTCGTCATTGTAGACCCGGGCGCGGGCGATGGTCTCGCCCAGCGTCTTGCCGGCGACCGTCCCGGCGCCGAGATCGAGCAGCGGCCCGAGTTGCGCCAGCAGCGCCGACAAGCCGCCGGCATAGAAGAAATCCTCCATCAGGTAGCGGCCCGAGGGCCGGATGTTGGCCAACACCGGCGTCCGGCGCGAGATCGCGTCGAAGCGCTCCAGCGGCAGCGACAGCCCGGCGCGGCCGGCCATGGCGACAAGGTGGATCACCGCGTTGGTCGAGCCGCCGAGCGCCATCAGCGCGGTGACGGCGTTGTCGAAGGCGGCGTGCGTCAGCAGGTCGCGCGGCCGCATGTCCTCCCACACCATCTCGACGATGCGCCGGCCGCTCGCCGCCGCCATGCGCTCATGCCCGCTGTCGACCGCGGGGATCGACGAGGCGCCGGGCAGGCTTAGCCCGAGCGTCTCGGTCACCGCCGCCATGGTGGATGCGGTGCCCATCGTCATGCAGGTGCCGGCGGAGCGGGCGATGCCGTCCTCGATGCCGCGCCAATCCTCGTCGTCGATGGTACCCGCGCGCAGCTCGGCCCAGTATTTCCAGACGTCGCTGCCGGATCCCAGCTCCTTGCCCTGCCAGTGGCCGCGCAGCATCGGCCCGGCCGGCACGAAGATCGCCGGCAGGTTCATGCTGGTGGCGCCCATCACCAGCGCCGGCACGGTCTTGTCGCAGCCGCCCATCAGCACCACCCCGTCGATCGGGTTGGCGCGCAGCAGCTCCTCGCTCTCCATCGCCAGCAGGTTGCGGTACATCATCGTCGAGGGCTTCATGAACACCTCGCCCAGCGCCATCGCCGGCATCTCCAGCGGAAAGCCGCCGGCCTGTAGCACGCCGCGCTTCACCGCCTGGGCGCGCTCGCGGAAATGCTGGTGGCAGGGATTGATGTCGCTCCAGGTGTTGAGGATCGCGATGACCGGCTTGCCGGCATAATCCTCGGCGGCAAAGCCCATCTGCCGGGTGCGCGAGCGATGGCCGAAGCCGCGCAGGTCGCCGCTCGCGTACCAGCGCGCGCTGCGCAGCTCGTCATGGGATTTGCGGCGCGGCGCCATCGGCTCTCTCCCCGGGGAATATGGCACCAATGAAGCCGCGGTCCGACGTGCTGTCAATCCGCGCGGAAATTCTCTCGGTCGGTAATTTTCTCGGCGGCACAAATGGTTAGACGCTTTTTCGGTGGTCCCTGGCGGGCCGGGGCCGGCAATGGTTTAGAGGTTGTTTACCCCCGCGGTGGCATCTTGCCCCCTCGCCAGTTGCTTTCTCGGGGCATGCACAAAACATAGGGTTGTTGCCGATGGACGCGATTCCCGTCAGGAACGCCGTTCGAACCGCGGCGCCACAGGGCGGCACCAAGGACGACTTCATCGCCGAGCTGGCGGACCGGCTCGGCAGCTTCGGCTTCGAGGTCGCCGACATCGCCGGCAACCTCGACGACGTGACCGGCCGGGTGGCGAGCCAGGCCGACCACTTCAACGGCTTGCAGCAGGCTGCCGAGGCGATGGTGGCGGGCAACCGCACCATCGACAAGGCGGCGCGCAGCGCCCAATCCGCGGCACAGGCCGCCGGCACCGAGGTCGACCAGTCGCGCGCGGTCGTCATCGGTGCGGTCGGGCATATCGGCGAGCTGACCTCCGCCGTCGGGCGCATCGACAAGCGCCTCGGCTCCTTCAACTCGGTGCTCGAGCAGATCGCGAATGTCGCGACCTCGATCGAGGCGATCGCCAAGCAGACCAATCTCCTGGCGCTCAACGCGACGATCGAGGCGGCGCGCGCCGGCGAGGCCGGGCGAGGCTTCGCCGTCGTCGCCGGCGAGGTGAAGAAGCTCGCCGAGGAGACGCGCAAGGCGA
>DAHUYF010000101.1 GCA_027315365.1 Rhodospirillales bacterium
GAAGGCGACGGAGGACATCGCGGCGCAGATCGGCTCGATCCAGTCGGTGACCGGCGAGGCGGTGACGGCGATCCAGGGGATCGGCGGCACGATCGGTCAGATCAGCGAGATCTCGACGGCGATCGCCAGTGCGGTGGAGGAGCAGGGGGCGGCGACGCAGGAGATCGCGCGCAACACCCAGGAGGCGGCGCGCGCCACCCAAGCGGTCGCGGAGAACATCGACGGGGTCAAGCAGGCGGCGGGAGCGACGGGAGCGGCGGCGAGCCAGGTGCTGTCCTCGGCCGAGCAGCTTGGCCGCCAGTCCGAGACGCTGCGCAGCGACGTCAACCTCTTTTTCGAGAACATCCGCGCCGCCTGAGACGACCGGGCGCCGCCGGCGCCCGGGAAAACGGGCATCGTTTCGGGTGCGGCCTTTGGGGCTGCGCGCTTGGTCTGCCGCGGTGACAAAACGTCGCCCTCCGCCGCGGCGTAAGCAAGCTTTAAGCGCGGTCGGGGACAATGGCGGCATGCACAGTCGATCGGCGCAGGCCCAGGGATCGGCCTCAGCGATGCCGGATTGCCAGGAAATCCGCCGCGAGGAACTGAACGTCGTCTTCCGGACGCCGTTGGCGATGCTGGCGTCCCTGGTCAACGGCGCGTTCTGCGCCGGCGTGCTGTGGCCCGTCCTGCCGCGGCCGCTGCTGCTGGGCTGGATGCTGGCGCTGGCCCTGCTCACCGCCGCGCGGGCGCTGCTGCGCCACGCCTATCTCGCCCGCCGGCCGAATGCGGCCGCGGCGGGCCGATGGGGTGCATGGTTCACGGCGGGCGCGCTGCTGAGCGGCGCGCTGTGGGGCGCGCTTGCCGCCGTCATCCCGCTCACCGACGACCCGCTCTATCAAAGCTTCGCGGTGATGGTGATGGCCGGCATGGCGGCGGGCGGCATCGCGGGACTCGCAGCCTATCTGCCTGCGCTCTACGCCTTCCTTGCTCCGTTGGGGCTGCCGCTGGTGCCGGTGCTGCTGCTCCATGGCGGCAGCGCCTATCTTGCCACCGGCGCGATGGTTGCCGTCTTCCTGGCGGCGGTCGGCGTCATGGCGCGCGGCCTCAACCGTTCGCTGGCCGAGAACATCCGCCTGCGTTTCGCCACGGCGCGGCTGGCCGACGATTTGGCGGGCGCGCGCGACGTGGCCGAGGCGGCCGCGCGTGCCAAGGACGATTTCCTCGCCCATATGAGCCACGAGATCCGGACGCCGATGAACGGCATCATCGGCATGAACCGGCTGCTGCTCGGCACCAGGCTCGAGGCGCCGCAGCGCGTCTATGCCGAGGCGGTCGACAATTCGGCCAAGGCGCTGCTCACCATCATCAACGACATCCTCGACGTCGCCAAGATCGAGGCCGGCCGCATCACGCTCGAGAGCATCGATTTCGACCTCGACAGCCTGGTGCGCGACGTGGTCGAGCTGCTGCAGCCGCGTGCGGCGGAAAAACGGATTGCCGTCGTGCTCGACATCGATTCCGCGGCGCGAGGCCGCTTCCGCAGCGATCCGACACGGCTGCGCCAGGTGCTGCTCAACCTGATCGGCAACGCCGTCAAGTTCACGCCGGCGGGCGAGGTGCGGGTGCGGCTCAGCCGGGAAGGCGAGAGCGAGGGCGGGGTGCAGATGCGCTTCGAGATCAGCGATACCGGCATCGGCATCCCGGCCGAGGCGCGCGCGCGGCTCTTCCAGAAATTCAGCCAGGCCGACGGCTCGATCACCCGCCGCTTCGGCGGCACCGGTCTCGGTCTCGTCATTTCGCGCCAACTGGTCGATCTGCTCGGCGGCGAGATCGGCGTCGAGAGCGAGGAGGGCAAGGGCTCGCGCTTTCACGTCGTCCTGCGGCTGGCCCGCGCCGCGTCGCTCCCGGCCGCGCCGCCCAAACCGGCCAAAGCCGAAGAGGTTGCCGGCGCGGTGCGCCGGGCGCGGGTGCTGGTGGCCGAGGACGATCACACCAACCAGATGATCACCCGCGCCCTGCTCGAGCGCGCCGGATATGCCGTGGAGATCGTCGACAACGGCCTCGATGCGATCGCTGCGATCGAGCGCGATACGTTTGATCTGCTGCTGATGGACGTGCAGATGCCGCAGGTCGACGGGCTCGAGGCGACGCGCCGCATCCGGGCGCTGGGCGACGGCAGGGGAAGGCTGCCGATCGTCGCGATTACCGCCCACGCCATGATCGGCGCACGGCAGGAATATCTCGACGGCGGCATGAACGACTATGTCTCGAAGCCGTTCGATGTCGACGAGTTGCTGACCGCGGTGGGCCACTGGACCGGCGTGGCTCCGGTCCGGGCGCGCCGCGCGGCCGGCGCGGCTAAGTCGGGGCCGCCGCCGATCCTGAACGAAAGCCGTCTGGCCGAGCTGGCGCGCACCATGCCGGCGCCTGCCTTCGAGGGCTTGATCCGTTCCTGGATGAGCGCCAGCGCGGCGCGGCTCGACCGCATCGATAGTTATATCGCCGCCGGCGATCTCGGCGCGCCGCAGCACGATGCGCATGATCTCGGCAGCAGTTCCGGCAACATGGGGGCGAGCCGGATGGAGACGCTGGGACGATCGCTCGAGCGCGCCTGCCGCGCCGGCGACGTCGCCGGCGCGCGGGCGCTTGCCGTCGAGCTGCGCGCCGCGCTCCGCCCGTCGCTCGACGCGGTCGCGGCGCGCTTTCTCGCGCCCGTCCCCTCGGCGCCCGCGCCCTGAGCCGCGCCATGTCCGCCGCGCACGATCCCGGCCTCAAGGGCGCAGCGATCCTCGGCGTCGACGACGACATCGACCAGCTGATCGTGCTGCAGACGCATCTCGACGCCGCGGGATTCACGTTCTTCGGCGCGACCAGCGGCGAGGAGGCGCTGAAGCTGGTGCCGCGCGTGGCGCCGCGCCTCATCATCCTCGACGTTATGATGCGCGGCCTGGACGGCTTCGAGACCTGCCGCAGGCTGCGCCAGGATCCCGCCGCCGCCGAGGTGCCGGTGCTGCTGCTCACCGCGTGCAAGACCGAGGCCGACGTGCGTGCGGCGAAGTCGGTCGGCGCCGATGATTTCGTGGTCAAGCCGTTCGACGCCGACCGCCTCGCCGAGCGGGTGCGCCGCTGGCTGAGCCGTCCGCCGACCCGGTAGCCGCCGGCCATCGATCCGCCGCAGGGGGCTTCCCAATCCGGCGCGAGGGAAGTAGCGTTCGAGGACGGCAACGGCGCGCTCCGGACGGAGGCCATTTACGGGCGACATCGTTCTCCTCGACCTCACCGGCGGCGTGGCTTTGCTGCTCTGGGGCATGCACATGGTGCATAGCGGCATTCTCCGCGCCTTCGGCGCGGATCTTCGCCGCTTTCTCGGCGCGGCGCTCGGCAACCGTTTCAGCGCCTTTGCGACGGGCATGGTCGTCACCGCGCTGCTTCAGAGCAGCACCGCGACCGGGCTGCTGGTGACGTCCTTTACCGCCGGCGGCATGCTGGCGCTGGTGCCGGCGCTCGCCGTCATGCTCGGTGCCAATGTCGGCACGACGCTCGTCGTGCAAGTGCTTTCCTTCGACATTTCGGCCGCGGCGCCGCTGCTGCTGGTCGTCGGGGTCATCGCCTTTCGTCGCGGCGCGCGGACGCGCACCCGCGATCTCGGCCGGGTGGCGATCGGGCTCGGGCTCATGCTGCTTGCGCTGCACATCCTGCTTGGTTCGCTGGCGCCGGCCGAGAACGCGCCGGCAGTGCGCACGCTGCTGCAGGCGGCGACGACGCAGCCGCTGCTCAACCTGGCGATCGGTGCGCTGCTCGCCTGGGCGGCGCATTCGAGCGTCGCCGTCGTCGTCATGGTGATGTCGCTCGCCTATTCGAACTTCCTGACGCCGGTCGCCGTGCTGGCGCTGGTGCTCGGCGCCAATCTCGGCAGCGCGATCAATCCCGTGCTCGAGGGCGGCAGCGGCGCCAATCCGGCAACGCGGCGGCTGCCGCTGGGCAATCTCTGCATCCGTCTTTTCGGATGCTTGGTGGCGCTGCCGTTCCTCGCGAAGATCGCCGGGCTGCTGCAGATGCTGGAACCGAATCCGGCACGGCAGGCGGCCGACTTTCACAGCCTTTTCAATCTCGCTCTGGCGGCGTCGTTCATCGTGCCGCTCGCTCCGATCGCACGGCTGCTCGAGCGGCTGCTGCCCGAGCGACGGGAGACGGCCGATCTCGGACAGCCCCTCCACCTCGATCCCGCCGCGCTCGGGACGCCGTCGGTAGCGCTCACCTGCGCGGCCCGCGAGGTGCTGCATCTGGGCGACACCGTCGAGGCGATGCTGCGCCAGACCATGACGGCGCTGATCGCCGACGACCGCAAGCTGGTGGACGAGATCGAGCGGATGGACAATGCCGTCGACAAGCTCGACGAAGCGGTCAAGCTCTACGTGACGGAGATCACGCGCAACAGCCTGGCGGAGCAGGACGCGCACCGGGCGATGGAGATCATCTCCTTCTCCATCAATCTCGAGCATATCGGCGACATCATCGACAAGAACCTGATGGAGCTCGCCGCGAAGAAGATCAAGCGCCGGCTGAAATTCTCGTCCGAGGGCGAGGCCGAGCTGCGCGCCTTCCATCAGCGCGTCCTCGACAACCTGAAGCTCGCCCTCGGCGTCTTCATGTCGGGCGACGTCACGATCGCGCGCCAGCTCGTCCGCGAGAAAGTGCCGGTGCGCGAAGCCGAGCGCGCTGCGGCGGAGAACCATCTCGCCCGGCTGCGCGAAGGAAGGCCCGAAAGCATCGAGACCAGCTCGCTGCATCTCGACGTGCTGCGCGACCTGAAGCGCATCCACTCGCATATCTGCTCGGCAGCATATCCCGTGCTCGAGGCCGCGGGCGAGCTGCAGCCGAGCCGCCTCAAGGAGCGGCGTGTGCGCAAGCTGCCGGTGGCGCCCACCGGCGGCGAGGCGCCGCCGCAGCAGGGTTAGCCCGCGATCGCGAGACGAGCCGCGGTTGCCTCAGCTCGCCTTCACCCGCACATAGCTGCCGGGCGCGTCCTCGATCGGGCGCAGCTTGCCGTCGCCCGGCTGGCGGGCCGGGACTTCGCCGCCGGCGTATTTGGCGATCCACTTCTCCCAGCTCGGCCACCAGGAATCCTCGTGGTACTTGGCGCCCTTGAGCCATTCCTCGGGATTTCTCGGCAGCTTGCCGCCCTGCCAGTGGCCGTATTTGCCCTGGCCCGGCGGGTTGACCACGCCGGCGATGTGGCCGGAGGCGGCGAGCACGAACTTCACCGGCCCCTTGTAGATCTGCGTCGCGGCATAGGTGGAGCGCCACGGCGCGATGTGGTCCTCGCGGGTCGACAGCAGGAAGCTCGGCACGGCGACCTTGCCGAGGTCGATCGGCACGCCGCAGAGCGAGATGCCGCCGGGGACGACCAGCTTGTTCTCCTGATACATGTTGCGCAGGTAGAAGCTGTGCATCGCCGCCGGCATGCGGGTGGAATCGCTGTTCCAATAGAGCAGGTCGAAGGGAAACGGTTCCTTGCCGAGGAGATAATTATTGACGACGAAGGACCAGATCAGGTCGTTGGCGCGCAGCATGTTGAACGTGGTCGCCATGTCCGAGCCCGCGAGGAAGCCCTGCGCGCGCATGCGCTCCTCGAGCGCGTGCAGCTGGTCCTCGTCGATGAAGACCGAGAGCTCGCCGGGCTCGGCGAAATCGGTCAGCGCCACGAAATAGGTGGCGCTGGCGATGCGGTCGTCGCCCTTCTCCGCCATATAGGCGAGCGTCGCGGCGAGCAGCGTGCCGCCGAGGCAGTAGCCGATGACATTGGCCTCGCGCTCGCCCGTGGCCGCTTCCATGGCGTCGAGCGCCGCGAGCGGCCCTTCGAGCATGTAGTCGTCGAAGCCCTTGCGGGCGAGGTGTTCGTCGGGATTGACCCAGGAGACGACGAAGACGGTATGGCCCTGATCGACCGCCCATTTGATGAAGGAGTTCCGCGGCCGCAGGTCGAGGATGTAGTA
>DAHUYF010000122.1 GCA_027315365.1 Rhodospirillales bacterium
TTGGCCTGCTGCACCAGCAGCGTGGCAAAATCCTGATCGACGAAGCCCTGGCCGATCAGGCTCTGCAGCGTCTCGCGCACCAGCGCCGTCAGCGCCATCGGCGTGCCGACCTTGCGCGCGGCGGCGAGGCCGAGATCGAGATCCTTGCGCAGCAGCACCGGCGTGAAGGTGGGGGTGAAGTCGAGATTGACCAGCGCCGGCGTCTTGTACTGGGTGAAGATCGAGCCCAGCACGCTCTTGTTGAGGAAGTCGAGGAAAGCATGGCGCGGCACGCCGCCCTTCTGTGCCAGCACGGTGATCTCGACCATCGCCTGGATGACGATGCCGAGGAAGACGTTGTGGCAGATCTTCACCATGCGCGCGAGTTCACCGTCGCCGACATAGCTCACGCCGCGTCCGAGTTTTTCCAGATAGGGCAGCGCCTCCTCATAGGCCGCTTTGGGGCCGGAGACGACGACGGAGAGCTTGCCCGCCTTCACCACCTTGCCGTTGCCGCTGACCGGCGAGGCCAGCATTGCCGTGCCGCGCTTGGCCGCGGCGGCGCGCACCTCGGCCGAGGCCTCTTCCGACACGGTCGAGCAGTCGATCAGGATGCGGGGCGCCTTGCCCGCCGCCGCGAGGACGCCGTCCTTGCCCAGCGTCACCTGCTTCAGGTCGTCGGAGGCCGAGACCATGGTGAAGACGATGTCGCGATCGGCGAGATCGGCGGGGCGCTCGACCAGGCGGATGCCGGATCTGGTCAGCGGTTCGGCCTTGGTGCGGGTGCGGTTGTAGACGGCGACGTCGGCGCCGGCCTTGGCCAGCCGCTCGGCCATGGGATAGCCCATGCGGCCGACGCCGATCCAGCCCAGCGTGTGCGCCTTCAGATCCGCTGCCATGCCTCGTCTCCGCTGCTTTGCAAGTGATAAACGGGGCTGTAGCCTATCGCCCGAGACGAGGCAACTCGTCCCGCCGGGGGACGGGCTTCGGCTCGGGCGATCAACGCAAGAGGCCGGAAATGACCGCAAGCAGCAACGAATTCCCGATCCCCGATCGGATGCGGGCCTGGGTGCTGGGCGGACCCGAGGAGCTCGTCTTCACCGAGAAGCCGGTGCCGCAGCCGGGGCCGGCCGAGGTGCTGGTGCGCATCGATGCCGTGGCGATCTGCGCCACCGATCTCGAGATCATCAGCCACGGCGTGCCGGCGAAGATCGGCGGCGGGCTGCCCTTCAACAAGAACTTCACCCCCGGCCACGAATACATGGGGACGGTGGTGAAGCTCGGGCCGACGGTCGACGAGTATGGCATCGGCGAGCGCGTCACCGTCGAGGTGCATGCCGGCTGCGGCCGCTGCGAGCGCTGCCGGCAGGGCATGTACACCTCCTGCCTCAATTACGGCGAGCCGCAGAAGGGCCACCGCGCCAACGGCTTCACCACCGATGGCGGCTTCGCGCAATATGCCGTCAACCACGTCAACACGCTGGTCCATGTGCCCGACGACATGACCGACGAGGAGGCGACGCTGGTGGTCACCGCCGGCACCTCGATGTACGGGCTCGACGTGCTCGGCGGCCTGATCGCGGGCGAGGGGGTGGTGGTGTCGGGACCGGGGCCGATCGGCCTGCTCGGCGTCGCCGTCGCCAAGGCGCTGGGCGCCGACCCGGTCATCCTCACCGGCACCCGCGACGCGCGGCTGGAGCTCGGCAAGCGGCTGGGCGCCGACCATGTCGTCAACATCCGCCGCGAGGATCCGGTCGCGGCGGTGCGGCGTCTCACCGCCGGGCGCGGCGTGCACTTCGTCGTGGAATGCTCGGGCGCGCCCGAGGCGATGAACCAGTCGGCGCAGATGGTCAATCGCGGCGGCCGCATCTGCCTCGCCGCCTTCCCGCACGCGCCGGCCGAGGTCGACATCGCCCAGATCGTGCGCAACAACATCTATGTCTACGGCATCCGCGGCGAGGGGCAGAGCGCGACCCACCGCGCCATGGCGCTGATGAAGCAGAAGCGCTTCGACGCCAAGCTGATCCACACCCACACCTTCCCGCTCGACCAGCTCCCGACCGCGCTCAAATACGCCCGCGAGCGCATCGAGGATGCGATCAAGGTGGTGGTGAAGATGCCGCGGTAGATGCCCTGCGCCGGGTTCGGCGAGGGGACGTGCAAATGACCTTGGTCTAGGCCGTTGGCCATTCTGTTGCCGGCTCTATCTGCAGCGGATCCTAACGAGGCTGTCTGTATGCACTAATGTGCCATGAAAGCATTGCTCGCTTAGAGTCGGTTTCGAAAGTCATGGTGCGCGGGCGATTCGGCGGACGAAGAGCATGATGGAGGCGGCGTAAAGGAAGGCACGAGCGGAGGCGATGGTGGCCTCGAAGTCCTTGGCGAGCTGCCTGTTGCGGCCGATCCAGGCGAAGAACCGCTCGACCACCCATCGCCTTGGCTGCACCGCGAACCCAACCTGATCCGGGTTCTTGCGCACGATCTCGACGGCAATCACCGTGGCCTTGGCGACCCTTTCGCCGGCGTATCCGCCGTCGGCGAAGACCCGCTCGATGAAGGGAAACGAGCGTCGCGACACGTGCAGCAGCGGCCCGCCGCCATCGCGATCCTGAATACTTGCCGGATGCGGTTCGAGCACGAGGCCGCGTCCGTCGGTGTCGACCAGCGCATGGCGCTTGCGCCCGTTTATCTTCTTGCCCGCGTCGTAGCCACGTGGGCCGCCGCTCTCGGTCGTCTTGACGCTCTGGCTGTCGATGACCGCGCCGGTCGGAACGATGCGGAACCCGGCACTCGACAGGTCGCGAACCCGCCGCTCCCGCCGGTCGTACCAGCCCAGCTGGACCCGACCGCAGCAGCCGCAAGTCGTTTTTTTCGCGTCCACCGGGGTGGACAGGCAAGGTCTGTCTGACGCAGAATGAAAAAGAGGTTCGATGCCGCTGATCGCAGCCGGTTGGCGCAGCTGGCGGCTCGCCGCGACCGCGGGTCGGTTCGCGTGGCGCCGGGGGGACATTCCGTGGCGGGAGCTGGCGTGCTGCGGTCGGCGGTGCCGTCGTTCAGCCTGGCCCGACGCCAGCCGCGATGGATGAGGCGGCAGTAGGGGGAGAGGCATGGGGCGCCAGGCATGTTGCGCAGGAAGCGGGAGGCTCGTCCTCGCGCCGGAGTACGGCGGCAATGGCAGGAAGGTTGGAATCTGCGCCCGCAAGCAGGGCCCGGTCGCGGCATTCCCGGCCCACTGGGCGCCCAATGACGTGACGCTCTACGCCGGCAGGCAGTTCCCCCGGCAGTACCACGGCGGCGCGTTCATTGCGTTTCACGGATCCTGGAACCGCGCGCCATTCCCGCAGCAGGGCTACGACGTCGTGTTCCAACCGCTCGCCCATGGCAAGGCCTCCGGCCCGTGCGAGATCTTCGCCAACGGCTTTGCG
>DAHUYF010000126.1 GCA_027315365.1 Rhodospirillales bacterium
AGCTACGTCCATCTCGACGGCAACATCGGATGCATGGTCAATGGCGCGGGGTTGGCGATGGCGACCATGGATATCGTCAAGTACTATGGCGCGGAGCCGGCCAACTTCCTCGACGTGGGCGGCGGCGCCAACAGCGAGAAGGTCGCCGCGGCTTTCCGTATCCTGCTCTCGGACCCCCGCGTCAAAGGGGTGCTGATCAACATCTTCGGCGGCATCATGCGCTGCGACGTCATCGCCGAGGGCATCGTCGCCGCGGCGCGCGAGGTGGCGCTGCATGTGCCGCTGGTGGTGCGGCTCGAAGGCACCAATGTGCGGCTGGGCAAGAAGATCCTCGGTGAGTCCGGGCTGCCGATCCTGTCGGCCGACAATCTCGCGGACGCCGCCGAGAAGGTCGTCAAAGCGGTGAAGGAGGCGGCGTGATGGCGGTGCTCGTCAATTCCGAGACCAAGGTCATCTGCCAGGGCTTCACCGGCGCGCAGGGCACCTTCCATTCCGAGCAGGCGATCGCCTACGGCACCAAGATGGTGGGCGGCGTCACGCCGGGCAAAGGCGGCACGACGCATCTCGACCTGCCGGTCTTCGACACCGTGGCCGACGCGGTCGCGCGGACCGGCGCCACCGCCTCGGTCATCTACGTGCCGCCGCCCTTCGCCGCCGACGCCATCCTCGAGGCGATCGACGCCGCCCTGCCGCTGATCGTCTGCATCACCGAGGGCATTCCGGTGCTCGACATGGTGGCGGTGAAGCGCGCGCTGACCGGCTCCCGCAGCCGGCTGATCGGGCCCAACTGCCCCGGCGTCATCACCCCCGAGCAGTGCAAGATCGGCATCATGCCCGGCCACATCCACGCCAAGGGCCATGTCGGCATCGTCTCGCGCTCGGGCACGCTCACCTACGAGGCGGTGGCGCAGACCACCGCCGCCGGACTCGGCCAGTCGACCTGCATCGGCATCGGCGGCGACCCCGTCAACGGCACCAACTTCATCGACTGCCTGGAGCTGTTCCTGGCCGATCCCGAGACCAGGTCGATCATCATGATCGGCGAGATCGGCGGCTCGGCCGAGGAAGAGGCGGCCGAGTTCCTGAAGCGCAGCAAGGTCAAGAAGCCGATGGTGGGCTTCATCGCCGGCTCGACCGCGCCGCCCGGCCGCCGCATGGGCCATGCCGGCGCCATCATCTCCGGCGGCACCGGCACGGCCCAGCACAAGATGGAGGCGATGCGCAGCGCCGGCATCGCCGTGGCCGACAGCCCCGCCGCGCTCGGCAGCACCATGCTCAAGGTGCTGAAGGGCTGAGCGAGCACGCGCCGGCGCACCCGGTCGGTTCGGCTCATCGCCAGATGGTGCGTCGTCTTGCCTTGCTGTGGCTGTCGGGTGCCGCCCTGCGGCTGTCAATCCTGGCGGTTCCGCCGGTGATCGCGCTCATTCGCACCGATCTCAGGATGTCGGCGACCGAGATCGGCCTCCTGTCCGGCCTGCCGGTGCTGCTGCTTGCCGTCGCCGCGGTGCCCGGCTCGCTGCTGATCTCCCGTCTGGGAAGCCGAGCGACGCTGCTTGGCGGCCTGGTCATTGCGGCGACAGGCGCCGCGCTGCGCGGTGCCGACGGCAGCGCCGCCACCCTCTATGGCGCAACCGCGCTGATGGGCGCCGGGGTTGCGATCATGCAGCCGAGCATGCCGGTTCTCACGCGCGAATGGCTGCCCTCGCGCATCGGCTTTGCCACTGCGGTCTATACCAACGGGCTGGTGGTGGGCGAAATCCTGCCGGTCTGGCTGGCGGCGCCGTTGGTGATGCCGCTGGTCGGCGGGAGCTGGCGGCTCGAGCTGGCGATCTGGTCGCTGCCCGTCCTGCTCATCGGCCTGCTGGTGATGCTGCTGGGGCCGGCGACCGCTCACTCCCATGTGAAGGGCGCGAGGCTGCGGGCCTGGTGGCCCGACTGGAGCGATCCCCTGGTGTGGCGCCTCGGCGTTCTCTTCGGCAGCGTCAATGCCATGTATTTCGCGACCAACGCCTTTCTGCCGGCCTATCTCAATGCCACCGGCCGCGGCGACTGGATCCCTGCCGCCCTGACCGCGCTCAATCTCGGACAGCTGCCGGCCTCGCTGGCGATCTTGCCCATCGCCACCAGACTCGAGCGCCGCGCCTGGCCCTACCTTGCCGCCAGCGCGACCCTGGCGATCGCCGCGATCGGCCTGGTGTCGATGTCCGGCGCCTGGCTAGTCTTCTGCGCGGGACTGCTTGGCTGCGGCGCGGCCGCGGTGCTCGTTCTCGGGCTCACGCTGCCGCCGCTGCTGAGCGAGCCCGCGAATGTCGGCCGAACCTCCGCCGCCATGTTCTCGATCAGCTACGCGACCGCGATGCTCGTGGCGCTCGCCAGCGGCGCGATCTGGGATGTCACCGGGATGGCCGCGTCGACCTTCGTGCCGATCGGGCTGTGCGCGCTCACCCTGGGTTTTTCCGCGCTCGCGCTGCGCGGAGCGAAGCAGCTCCGCTGAGCGGCGCCGGTCGCTCTCGGCGGGGGCCGACCGACTTGGCCGCTGCATGTGGCAGAGAGGCGGGTCGACTGGATTGGTCGCCACGAAATTCTGCGAGGTCCAATCTTGGTCCACTGCTGACGTCCTGTTTATGGTCGCAGGGTGAATTTGTGGACTGGGGGCGAGGGAACCGCGGAAGCTGGTGCGATCTTAAGCATTGAGGGGTGCGAATTACGCTGAGACCAGCCCCAGGTAATGAAAATCGAAAGCCGACCGCTGGTTTAACCCCAGGATCCGTCGCGTAATTCGGCTGTTGTTTATTCTGGATGGTCGTCTGTTGCAGCGTCGAGCTTTCCGATGAGCTTTCCCCGTTGCGCTTGTGCCCACTTCAGGAAGAGCGCGCCTGTGGGCATTGCGAACATCGGTTTCACCGCCGATAGCCACGTCTCATACTCGTCTTTTGGAAGGCAGCTCGCCCCCCATACAAAGCTAGGCTGCTCAAGCGTTGAGAGCTGCCCGAATGCCGTCTTGTTCTTACGGAAGAAATTCTTGTCGCCGATCCTGCCTCGGATCAAGTGAAGCTGCCGCCTATCTAGCGGCGACGACAACGCCTCTAGCCCGTCTTATTCATCGCAGTTACGCAAGTGAGCGACGGATGTAGCGCAAAGCCGCCATTCGATTCATGATCCTGGTTGCAACGCCGGTTCATCGGATCGATTGAGGAGCGCCACACCCGTCATGAGCGAAGATAATG
>DAHUYF010000150.1 GCA_027315365.1 Rhodospirillales bacterium
ACGCCGTGTAGGTCGCCCCACCCGTCTCCGCCAGAACCTTCGTGATCGCCGCCGTCAGCGACGTCTTCCCATGGTCCACGTGACCAATCGTCCCCACATTGCAATGCGGCTTGTTCCGCTCAAATTTCGCCTTCGCCATGGGTCGGCTTCCTGTCGCTAGTGTCCGTCGTCAATCCGATGCGGCGGGTGGAGCGGGTGATGGGAATCGAACCCACGTAGCCAGCTTGGAAGGCTGGAGCTCTACCATTGAGCTACACCCGCCCGGGGACCCGCCACGCCTTGCACCCTAACCTGCCGCCGCTGCCGAAGATGCGCTCCCGTCGACCAAGCGATTGGTGGAGGGGGAAGGATTCGAACCTTCGAAGACCGAAGTCGGCAGATTTACAGTCTGCTGCCTTTGACCGCTCGGCAACCCCTCCGCGATCGCTTGCCGCCCGGGGCAGCGGATGGCGGGTATTAAGGGCTTCGCCGCGTTTTGTCAACAATTCCGGGCGCGTCCGGGCCGCGCAAAATCGCCGAGGCGCCGGCCACCGCCAGCCCGCGCCCGGCAGCCAGCCCTGCGCCGGCGCATCGCGCCCGCCGGCACCGCGCTCAGGCGCCGCCGAGCTCCGTCTGGGCCAGGAGGCCCTGGCGCAGCGCCAGGCGGACCAGTTCGATATCCGAACCGACGCCGAGCTTGCCTTTGATGAGGTAGCGCAGATTGGCCACGGTCTTCGGGCTGAGATGCAGCGTCTCGGCGATCTCCTCCGTCGACCGCTCGGCGAGCAGCAGGCGCAGCACCTCGAATTCCCGCGCCGTCAGCACCTCGGCGGCGACCGCCTCCCCGGCGAGACGGCTCAGCGCCAGCTCATGGTCGATGTCCGGGCTGAGCGCGATCCGCCCCGCGAACACGTCGAAGACCGCGCGCACCAGCGCCTCCGGCGGGCTCGTCTTGGTCACGTAGCCGCGCGCGCCGGCGCGGATCGCCTGCACGGCGAAGGCCGCATTCTGATGCATGGTGAAGACCAGGACCGAGGCCTGGGGATCCCATTGCCGGATGCGCCGGATCGCCTCGACGCCGCCGATGCCCGCCATGGTCAGGTCCATGATCACCAGATCGGGTTTTCTTTCCTTGAAGAGCCGGTAAGCCTCGGCGCCGTCCCCGGCCTCGGCGACCACGCGCAATCCCGGCTGCTTCTCCAGCACCGCGCGATACCCCTCGCGGACGATGGCATGGTCGTCGACCAGCATGATGCTGCGGCTGTCCTCGGTCATGCCGGGCATTCGCCGCTGCCGTCGGCGGCCGGCGCGACCGGGATCACGACGCGCAGCGCGGAGCCGGTCTTGCGTCCCGCCTCGAAGCTGAGCCGGCCGCCCAGGCTGGCGACGCGCTCGCGCATGCCGAGCAGGCCCATGCCGGATCTGGCCGCCCGGTCGTGATCGCCCGCGCGGCCGTCATCGGCGACAGTGAGCTCGATCTCCGTCGCCGCGCCATCGCCCGGGCCGGGCTCGACCGCGCGCATCGTGAGGTCGAGGACGACCCGTGTCGCCTCGGCATGCTTGGCCGCGTTGGTGATCGCCTCCTGCGCGATGCGGTAGAGATTGGCGCCGAAGGGCGCCGGCAGGCCCTCAAAGCCGCCGCACAGCCGGATCTCGAAGCGCGTGCGGCCGCGGCTGCGCCCGTTCCAGCCGGCGACGAGGCCTTCCAGGCTCGCCGCGAGCCCGAGTTCCTCGACATCGGGCGGACGCAGGCGGAAGAGCGCGCCGCGCAGCGTTTCCATCATCTCGGCCGCGATGCGCGCGATGCCGTCGCATTCGGACAGCGGCCCCGGGCGATCCGGCGCCGCGCCCTGCCGGGCCGATGCGGCGAGCGCGCGGATGGCGGCAAGGCCCTGCCCGAACTCGTCGTGCAGCTCGCGCGCCAGCCGCCGCCGCTCGTCGTCCTGCAGCGCGATCAGCCGGCGCGTCAGCTCGTTGCGCTCGGCGAGCGCCGTGCCGAGGTTTTCGGCCAGGTGGTTGAATACGTCGCGGATCGCGGAAAGCTCCGCCAGGTCGAACGGCGGCAGGCGGGCGGAAAGATCGTTCGCGGCGATGCGCTCGAGGCCGGCGCGGATCAGCCGCGTAGGACGCAGCGCGCGCGCCAGCGCGGCATAGACGACGCCACCGAGCAGCAGCAGCGTCACGGCCGTCGCGGCGAGGAGGCGCGCCGCCTCATGCCAGGCCTCGGCCGTGAGCGTCGCCGGATCGACCGAGACCACCGCATCGCCCAGTCTCTCGCCGCGGAACAGCACGGCGCGCACGGTCTCGCGCCCGGGATCGAAGAGGCCGCGATAGAGCGCGGCGAAGACCGGCGGCGGAGCGGCATCCTCGCTTTGGGTCCCGCCGCAGAAACGCTGAACGATGTCGCCGCTCGTCGCGCGATAGGCGACGCAGAGGCCGGGCGCCAGGAGCGGCGTCGCGGCATTCTGCAGATCGGGAAAGGCGGAGCCCTGGCCGTTCACCCAGCTGAGCTTGTTCTGCTGCAGCTCCAGATCCCGCGCCGTGATCTCGGCGATCGCCTCGATCCGGGCGCGCGCCGCTCTCTCGGCATCGAAGACGCAATAGGCCAATATCGCGGCGAAGCAGACGGCCGAGAGCGCGACGATCCGCAGCGTCAGGCGGTATTTCAGATCGCTCCTGGGCAAAGTCCACATCGACGGCTACCGGCGCGTGATCGCCTGCCGCCATTGAACGGCAGAAGCGGAGCCATGGGAAGCCCCGCCTCGACGGCGGGCAACGTCGTGAAATTTTCCCGGCCTCTCTCGGGAAAGGCTCAGCTTCGCGCCAAGGCCGGACGGCCTATCGTGTCGTCCCGGTCCGGAGCCTGGTGCCCTCATGCGTCGATCCCGCCTCGCCTCGCCTACCCTCGCCCTCCTCGGGCTCGTCCTTGCTGCGAACCTCGCCCGCGCCGACGCCGGCGCTCCCGCGGCGCCGGGGCTCGTCATCGCCATCGAGGATTTCGCCTATGTCGACACCTCGGCCGAACCCGGCGACCAGGCGGCGGCGCATCGCGAGCGCCTGGAGACGCTCATGGCGGCGCTGCGGCGGGACTTCGCAGCCGGCGGGCAGTATCGCCTCGTCCCGCTTTCCTGCGGCGCGCCCTGCACCGGGAACGAGTCCGCGGCAGATTTGCTGCGCGCGGCCTCCGACGCCGGCGCCCAGATCCTGATCCTCGGCGGCATTCACAAGCAGAGCACGCTCGTGCAATGGGCGAAGGTCGAGGCCATCGACATCGCCGGCGATCGCGTCCTGCTCGATCGCCTCTTCACCTTTCGCGGCGACAGCGACGAGGCATGGCAGCGCGCCGAGGTCTTCATGTCCCACCAGATCCGCGCCGCGCTCGCGACGCATTGAAAAAGGCGGTGACCGATGACTCGACGACGCAGAACCGTCGCGGCGGCGCCGATGCGCCCGCGGCCGAGACGCACCTGCTGCATGAGTGCGACGGCTGCGACGCCGCGATCGCCTTGAAACTGGGCGCCGAGCAATCCTTTGTCGGCGTCGTGCGGCGGATCAGCCGCACCGAATACACGGTGAGGTTTCAGCTCCGCGACGCCCGCAGCGGCGCCGCCCGGCTGGTCAGGGAACGCGTGCCGGAGAGCCGGGCGCAGCCCTGGGCGAATTCGCGCGGCGAATTCGTCCGACGCGGCGTCACCGTTGCGTCAGCAACGGCGGACCCGCACCGATCGAGCCTGGCCCGATCGGTCCGGACCCGGCTCCGTCGCGCCTTTTCTGCGCCCCGCCGTCGCGCGGGTTCGCCCTCGCGCCTGCGGCATGCTAAAACTCCCGCATGTCCCGACGCCCTCCGCCTCACCGCGCGCCGCGCGGCCGTGCCGCCGCCAATGCCCCCCCTCCCCGCAAGCCGCCGCCGCCGCGCGGCCGTGCCGCTGCCCGCGCCCCGGCGCCCCGCGACC
>DAHUYF010000076.1 GCA_027315365.1 Rhodospirillales bacterium
GCGTTTCGCTCCCGATAAAAGTGCTTTACAACCCGAAGGCCTTCTTCACACACGCGGCATTGCTGGATCAGGGTTGCCCCCATTGTCCAATATTCCCCACTGCTGCCTCCCGTAGGAGTCTGGGCCGTGTCTCAGTCCCAGTGTGGCTGATCATCCTCTCAGACCAGCTACGGATCATCGCCTTGGTGAGCCGTTACCTCACCAACTAGCTAATCCGACGCGGGCCCCTCCTTGGGCGATAAATCTTTCTCCCACAGGACGTATGCGGTATTAGCCCGGCTTTCGCCGGGTTATCCCGCACCCAAGGGCAGGTTCCCACGCGTTACTCACCCGTGCGCCACTCCTGTATTGCTACAGGCGTTCGACTTGCATGTGTTAGGCATGCCGCCAGCGTTCGTTCTGAGCCAGGATCAAACTCTCAAGTTAGCCTCAGGCGTTCGCTAAAAACACCCAAGTCCTGGCACCGCTCGATCGCACTACTTGTCCGGAATTGACAAGAACAATTCCTACCAAGATGCGCAAACTTACAGCGCCACTTAACGCCGCCGCCTGCGCATCCCTTCCTCAAACTCACAATGTCAAAGAGCATCCCCCGAAAGGGAGCGGCGCTTATAAGCTCACCCCTGGGGCAAGTCAACAAGCATTCACCCGCTGTCGGGAGCTTCCTCGGCGGTCGACAGAAGCGCCCGCCGCAGAGTGCGGCGTTCGCAGGCGACACGTGTCAGAAGAGCCGCCAGAAGCGGCCAAGGCGTACATATAGAGCGCCGTCACGGAATTGTCCAGCGCCGCCGCGCCGCCGCGCCGATATTTACAACAGCCCGAGCGCGCGCAGCTCCTCCGCCATGGCCGGGGGAATATCCCCCGCCTCCGGGGCCCCTGCCGCGCGGTCGGCCGGCGCATCCTTGGGCAGGAGATAGCGCCAGCCCTGGAAGGGCCGCTTGGGCTGCCACACCGTCTCCACCAGCTTGGGATCGTAGCGCACCAGGCAGTAGCGCTCGCCGTCGTCCTCGACCACGGGGATGAAGCTCAGGATGCGCTCGCGGACGCGGATATGCCCCTTGATCACCCAGTAGATCGAGCCGCCCTCGAGGATCTCCTCGCGCCGGCGCGGCATGTGACGGGTGTAGAAGACATAGCGCCCGCGCTCGCGCCGCCGCTCCTTCTGCAGCTTGCGCAGATGCGCCACGTCGTCGACTCCGACCGCGAGCTTGATGAGATGCAGTGCCATGTCTCAGGCCGCCTTGGCGGCAAGCGCCCGCGCCACCTTGGAGACGGGCTCGCGACCAAGTGCCTGCGAGACGAAGCGTCCCGCCGCCGCCAGCCGCGCCATCGCGACGCCGGTGCGGATGCCGAGCCCGTCAAGCAGATAGAGCACGTCCTCGCTCGCGACATTGCCCGAGGCGCCCTTGGCGTAGGGACAGCCGCCGAGCCCCGCGACCGAGCTGTCGATGACCGCGACCCCCTGCTCCAGCGCGGCCAGGATATTGGCCAGCGCCTGGCCGTAGGTGTCGTGGAAATGCACCGCCAGCCGCTCGCGCGGCACCGCGGCGGCGACCCGCTCGATCATCGCCTGGATGCGCGCCGGCGTGCCGGTGCCGATGGTGTCGCCCAGCGACAGCTCATAGCAGCCGAGCGCCGCAAGGCTCGCCGCGACATCGGCCACGGCTGCGGGCGCGATCGGCCCCTCATAAGGGCAGTCGACGACGCAGGAGATGTAGCCGCGCAGGCGCAGCCCGCGCCGGCGCGCGCCCTCGGCCACCGGAGCAAACCGCTCCAGGCTCTCGGCGATCGAGCAGTTGATGTTGCGCCGCGAAAAGCTCTCCGAGGCCGCGGCGAAGATGGCGATCTCCTCGACCTCGGCGGCGAGCGCCGCAGCGAAGCCCTGCATGTTCGGCACCAGCACGGGATAGCTCACGCCCGGCTTGCGCGTCAGCCCCGCCAGCACCTCGGATGTGTCGGCCATCTGCGGAATCCATTTGGGCGAGACGAAGCTGCCGGCCTCGACGACGCTCAGCCCGGCATCGGCCAGCTGCTCGATAAGCGCGATCTTGGTCGCCGTCGGCACGAGCTGTGCCTCGTTCTGCAGCCCGTCGCGCGGGCCGACCTCGACCATGCGAACCTGCTTCGGCAGATGCATGCCTCTACCCTTCCACCGCGAAGCCGATCAGCTCCGCACCTTCCTCGACCAGGTCGCCCGGCGCGTAATTGACGCGCTCCACCGTACCATCGGCCGGCGCGGCGATGGTGTGCTCCATCTTCATCGCCTCGAGCACCATCAGCGCCTGACCCCGCTTCACCTTGGCGCCTGCCGCGGCCAGCACCTGCGCCACCTTGCCGGGCATCGGCGCGCTGAGCCGGCCGCCTGCCGCCGCCTCCGCCGCCCTGGGCGCCACGGGATCGATATAGAGAAGCCGCCAGCTGCCGTCATCTCCCACCACGGTCACCTCGTCGCCCTGGCGCAGCACGGTGAGTTCGGCGCGCCGGCCATCGAGATCGATGGCAAGATCGCCCGCAGGCGTGATTTCGGCGGCGGCGTCCGAGGCCTCGCCCTCGATCTCCAGGCGATAGCGCGGGCCGCGCCAATAGGCGCGCACCAGCCGCGGCGCCTCGCCCTCCGCCCACTGCAGGTCGCGCCAGCTGGCGCCGTTGAGCCGCCAGAAATCGCGGCGGTGCCAGGGCGAATGCGGATCGCCGGACCCGGCGCCCGCCTGCTCCAGCAGCAGCGCCAGGCTGGCGGCGGCAAGCGCCAGGCGCGGCGCCGGCGCCGGCACCGGTAGCAGCTCGGCGCGGTGACGCTCGATGAAGCCGGTATCGAAGGCGCCGGCGACGAAATCCGGCTGGCGGAGAACGCGCAGCAGGAAATCCCGGTTGGTGGTGAGACCGGCGATCCGGTAGCGGGCGAGCCCGGCGGCAAGCCGGCGCAACGCCGTGCCGCGATCCTCGCCCCAGGCGATCACCTTGGCGATCATCGGATCGTAATGGACGCTGACCGTATCGCCCTCGCGCACGCCGGTGTCGATGCGCAGCCCTGATGCCGCGTCGGGCATGCGCAGCCGGCGCAGCCTGCCCGTCACCGGCAGGAAGTCGCGCGCGGGATCCTCGGCATAGAGCCGCACCTCGACCGCATGGCCGCGCGCGGCCACGTCCTCCTGGCGCAGCGGCAGCTTCTCGCCGGCGGCGACGCGGAGCTGCCAGTCGACGAGGTCGAGCCCGGTGATCGCCTCGGTCACGGGATGCTCGACCTGGAGACGCGTGTTCATCTCCATGAAGTAGAAGGCATGGCCCTCGGCGATGAATTCGACGGTGCCGGCGCCGACGTAACCGACCGCACAGGCCGCCGCCACCGCCGCCTCGCCCATGGCATGGCGCCGTTCGTCGCTCATGCCGGGCGCCGGCGCCTCCTCGACCACCTTCTGGTGGCGGCGCTGGATCGAGCAGTCGCGCTCGAACAGGTGGATCGCGTTGCCGTGGCGGTCGGCGAAGATTTGCATCTCGATGTGATGCGGCCGCGTCAGATACTTCTCGATCAGCACGCGGTCGTCGCCGAAGGCCGAGGCCGCCTCGCGCTTGGCCGAGGCGAGCGACGCGGCGAATTTGTCGGGCGTCTCGACGACGCGCATGCCCTTGCCGCCGCCGCCGGCCGAGGCCTTGATCAGCACGGGGTAGCCCACATGCCGTGCGGCTTGCGCCAGATGTCGCTCGTCTTGCGCCTCGCCGTGATATCCCGGCACCAGCGGCACGCCGGCGCGCTCCATCAGCGCCTTGGCCGCCGCTTTCGAGCCCATGGCACGGATCGCCGAGGGCGGCGGCCCGACGAAGACGATACCGGCGCCGGCGCAGGCCTCGGCGAAACCAGCGTTCTCGGAGAGGAAGCCGTAGCCGGGGTGCACCGCCTCGGCGCCGGAGCGCTGCGCCGCCGCGATCAGCCGGGGAATGCTGAGATAGCTCTCGCGCGCCGGCGCCGGGCCGATCGGATAGGCCTCGTCGGCCTGCGCCACGTGCAGCGCCGCGGCATCGGCCTCGGAATAGACCGCGACGGTGCGGATGCCGAGCCGGCGTGCGGTGCGGATCACCCGGCAGGCGATCTCGCCGCGATTGGCGATGAGGATCTTGCCGAACATTGCGGGCTCAGCGCGCCCAGCCGGGCTTGCGCTTCTCGAAGAAGGCGGCAAGCCCCTCGCGCGCCTCCGCCGAAGCGCGAGCCTCGGCGATGGCGCGGGCGGTCAGCGCCATGACGCTCTCGCCCACAACCCGGTCCTGCACCTCGGCGATGAGGCGCTTGGAGCGCGCCTGGGCGCCGCCGCCGCCGGCAAGGATCGCCGCCAGGATATTCTCCATCGCGCCGTCCAGCTCGGCGCGCGCCACCACTTCGTGGACGAGGCCTATGCGCTGCGCCTCGGTGGCGGAGAAGCGCTCGCCGGTGAGAAAATAGCGCCGCGCCGCCCGCGCTCCGATCGCCGCCACCACATAGGGGCTGATGGTCGCCGGCACCAGGCCGAGGCGCACCTCGGAGACCGAGAACACCGCCTCGGCGGCGGCGACCGCGATGTCGCAGCAGCAGACAAGGCCGAGACCGCCGGCGAAGGCCGCGCCATTGACCCGCGCCAGCGTCGGCTTCGCCAGCTCATTGAGGCGCCGCAGCAGCAGGGCAAGCGCCCGCGCATCGGCGAGGTTCTCCGCCTCGCCGTAGCCTGCCATGCGCCGCATCCAGTTGAGGTCGCCGCCGGCGGAGAAGCTCTCGCCGCTGCCGGTCAGCACCACCGCGCGCACCGCGCCGTCGCTTTCGAGCCGCCCCAGCGCGGCGGTGAGGTCGGCGATCAGCCGGTCGTCGAAAGCGTTGCGCACCGCCGGCCGGTTGAGGCTGAGGCGGGCGATGCCGCGCGCGTCGATGTCGACGAGGATATTGGGCTCGCTCATGCTCACATCCGGAACACGCCGAAATCGGTCGTCGCGATCGGCGCGTTGAGGCTGGCGGAGATCGCCAGTGCCAGCACCCGGCGGGTCTCGGCGGGATCGATCACGCCGTCGTCCCAGAGCCGCGCGCTGGCGTAGTAGGGATGGCCCTGACGCTCGTACTGTTCGAGGATCGGCGCCTTGAAGGCGGCCTCCTCTTCCTTGCTCCAGGCGGTGCCCCGCGCCTCGATGTTGTCGCGCCGCACCGTGGCGAGCACCGACGCCGCCTGCTCGCCACCCATCACCGAGATGCGCGCATTGGGCCACATCCAGAGGAAGCGCGGGCCGTAGGCGCGGCCGCACATGCCGTAATTGCCGGCACCGAAGCTGCCGCCGATGATCACGGTGAATTTCGGCACCTTGGCGCAGGCCACCGCGGTCACCATCTTGGCGCCGTCCTTGGCGATGCCGCCCGCCTCGTATTTGCGCCCGACCATGAAGCCGGTGATGTTCTGCAGGAAGATCAGCGGAATGCCGCGCTGGGCGCAGAGCTCGATGAAATGCGCACCCTTGAGCGCGCTTTCGGAGAACAGGATGCCGTTGTTGGCGACGATGCCGACCGGATAGCCCCAGAGCCGCGCGAAACCGGTCACCAGCGTCTGGCCATAGAGCTGCTTGAATTCGTCGAACTCGCTGTCGTCGACGAGGCGCGCGATCACCTCGCGCACGTCATAGGGCTTGCGCGTATCGGCGGGCACCACGCCGTAGATCTCTTCCGCATCATAGAGCGGCTCGACCGATGCCGCGATGTCGAGCGAGGGATGCTTCACCCGGTTGAGACGGCCGACGATCCGCCGAGCGATGCCGAGCGCATCGGCGTCGTCGAGCGCGTAATGGTCGGTGACGCCGGAGACGCGGCTGTGGACGTCGGCACCGCCCAGTTCCTCGGCAGTCACCACCTCGCCGGTCGCCGCCTTCACCAGTGGCGGGCCGCCGAGGAAGATGGTACCCTGGTTCCTGACGATGATGCTCTCGTCCGACATCGCCGGCACATAGGCGCCGCCAGCGGTGCAGGAGCCCATCACCACCGCGATCTGCGGGATGCCGAGGCCGGACATCGTCGCCTGGTTGTAGAATATGCGGCCGAAATGCTCGCGATCGGGAAAGACCTCGTCCTGGCTGGGCAGATTGGCGCCGCCGGAATCGACGAGATAGAGGCACGGCAGATGATTCTCGCGCGCAATCTCCTGGGCGCGCAGATGCTTCTTCACCGTAATCGGATAGTAGGACCCGCCCTTCACCGTGGCGTCGTTGGCGACGATGACGCATTCGCGCCCCATGACCGGGCCGATGCCGGTGATGACGCCGCCCGCCGGGATGTCTTCGCCATACATGCCATAGCCGGCGAGCTGCGAGAATTCGAGGAAAGGGGCGCCGGGATCGATCAGGGTGCGCACCCGCTCGCGCGGCAGCAGCTTGCCGCGCGCGAGATGGCGCGCGCGCGCCGCCTCGCCGCCGCCCTCGCGGATGCGGGCGACCCGCGCCGCGAGATCCTCGACCTGCGCGCGCATCGCCGCCGCATTGGCGCGGAACGTCTCCGAGCGCTGATCGAGCGAGGTCCTAATGACCGGCATGGCATCCCTTCAACCCATGGTCGACGGCCTGCCTGCCACCATGCAAAACGCCGTCCCGCCCGGCAAGCGAAAAGCGCCGGCGGTCGCCCGACCCGTCAGTCCTCGCAGGATGCGCCGAACGCCTCCAGCGCTTCCAGCAGATATCCCGGAAGCGTGGGGTCGCCGATCATGAAATCGGCGCTGCGCTCGTCGATCAGGCCGCCGGCTTCGGCGAGCGCGTCGTCCCATTCGGCGATGTCGTAATCGCCCCGGCCCAGCATGATCAGCGCCAGCAGATTGGCCTGCTCTTCGGCGTCGAGGCCGGCGACGAAGGCGATCATCTCGCGCCGGCGCGGGTCCATGCCGTCCGCCGGCTCGATCAGCGTGGCGAGCGGGCTGTCGTCGCCGCTGATGGTGGCGTCGCCGGCGGTGGAGAGGCTGAGCCCCGCCACCTCGCGCGCGGCTTCGATGAAGGCGCAGACCTTTGCGGGATTGATGCCGAGCTCCGCCATGGCGCTCCCCTTGCAGCGATCAGCGACCCTGCTGACGGGTGGGCGCGCCCACCGATCCCAGCGCGGCCCTATCCCGCCAGCACCTGCCGGCTGATCACTAGGCGCTGGATGTCGCTGGTGCCTTCGTAGATCTGGCAGACGCGCACGTCGCGCCAGATGCGCTCGACCGGGAAATCCTGGAGATAGCCGTAGCCGCCATGGATCTGGATCGCGTCGGAGCACACCCGCTCGGCCATCTCCGAGGCGAAGAGCTTGGCCATCGACGCCTCCTTGATGCAGGGCAGCCCCGCATCGCGCAAGCTCGCGGCGTGCAGCATCAGCTGGCGCGCCGCCTCGATCCGCGTTGCCATGTCGGCCAGCCGGAAGGCGACCGCCTGATGGTTGGCGATGGCGGTGCCGAAGCTCTTGCGTTCCTTGGCATAGAGCGTCGCCGCCTCGAAGGCGGCGCGCGCCATGCCGATCGCCTGCGCCGCGATGCCGATGCGCCCGCCTTCGAGATTGGCGAGCGCGATCCGGTAGCCCTCGCCTTCCCGCCCGAGCAGCAGATCGGGGGCGAGTTCGATCTCGTCGAAGACGATCTGCGCCGTGTCCGAGGCGCGCTGCCCGGCCTTGCGCTCGATTTTCGCCACGCGCCAGCCCGGCCGGTCGGTCGGCACGATGAAGGCGCTGATGCCTTTCTTGCCGGCGCCGGGATCGGTGATGGCGAAGACCAGCGCCAGCTTGGCGCTGGCGCCCGAGGTGACGAACTGCTTGGTGCCGGTGAGGATGAAGTTGTCGCCCGCGCGCCGCGCCCGCGCGCGGATCGCCGCCGCGTCCGAGCCGGCCTCAGGCTCGGTCAGGCAGAAGGCGCAGAGCATCTCGCCGCGGGCCAGCGGCCGCAAGAAGCGCTGCTTCTGCTGTTCCGTGCCGAATGTGAGCAGCGGCATGCAGCCAACCGAGTTGTGCACGCTCATGATGGTCGAGCAGGCGCCGTCGCCGGCGGCGATCTCCTCCAGCGCCAGCGCATAGGCGACATGGTCGGTCGCGGCGCCGTCATAGGCCTCGGGCACGAGCATGCCGAGCAGCCCGAGCTGTCCCATCTCGCCCACCGCCTCGGCCGGGAAGCGCGCGGCGCGATCCCATTCGGCGGCGAACGGCTTCAGGCGCTCGTTGGCGAAGTTCCGCGCCATGTCGCGGATGATCGCCTGCTCCTGCGTCAGGATCATGTGCGCAAGGCTACCACGGAATCGGGCTGCCGTCGTAGTTGTAGAAGCGGCCGGTATCCGCCTGGCTCAGCCCGGCGATGACGCGGCGCAGCCCGGCGACGCTCTCCTCGGCACCGAGCAGCGCCTGGTCGCCGCCCATATCGGTGCGTACCCAGCCGGGATGCAGCGCCGCGGCGATGATCTCGGGATGGTCCAACGCATAGGAGCGCCAGACGGCGTTGAGCGCCGCCTTCGACGAGCGGTAGGCGTAGAGCCCGCCGTCGCTGTTGGCGCCCATCGAGCCCAGCCGGCTGGTGATGGCGACCATCTTGCGCTGCTCGCTGCGCGCCACCGGCGCCAGCAGCGCGCCGGCGAGCGCCAGCGGCGCCATGCTGTTGACGCGGAAGGTCTCGCCCCAGGCTTCGGCGTCGACCGCCTCGGGCGTCATCTCGCCGGGGCCGGAGATGCCGGCATTGGCGATCATGACGTCGATGCTGTCGCCGGCGAGTTCGCGGCCGAGCCTTCGCACCGCGTCGAAATCGGCGACATCGAGGCCATAGACCGCGACGTCGCCGCCGAGCGCGCGCAGCGCGTCCGCCTTGGCCGGCGAGCGGCTGGTGGCGATGACGCGCCAGCCCGACCGCCCATATTGCCGCGCGAATTCCAGGCCGAGGCCGCGATTGGCCCCTGTGATGAGCACCGTAGGCATGAATCCTGATTCCTTTTAGGCCGATCGCACATTTAGGGCAGCGGAGGCTTTGACGGTCAACGCATTTCCCTCGGCCGACGATCCGCGCGTAGAATGGCACAGCGAGGAGATCGGCCATGGACGATAGCGGCGTGAGCGCGGCAAGCTTCACCACCCACGAGGTGTTCAACCAGCCGCCGCCGCTGGTCGACTACAACCTCTTCACCAGCGACGGCGCGCTGCAGGAGGCGGTGCGGCGCGAGGACGCCGACTGGGCGCTGGCGCGGCTCGCCGCCTTCGGCGGCGCGCTCGGCCGCGCCGAGACGATCGAGTGGGGCTTCCAGGCGAACCGCAATCCGCCGGTGCTGCAGAGCTTCGACCGCTACGGCCAGCGCCGCGACGCGGTCGAGTTCCACCCGGCGTGGCACGCGCTGATGGCGCTCGCAGTCGCCGAGGGCGTTCACACCGGCCCCTGGGCCGAGCCGCGGCCGGGCGCGCACGTTGCCCGGGCGGCGCAGGTTTACCTGCAATGCCAAGTCGAGGCCGGGGTGCAATGCCCGATCACCATGACCTATGGCGTGGTGCCGGCGCTGCGCCGCCAGGGCGATTTGGCGCAGGAATGGCTGCCGCGACTCTACTCGCGCCGCTACGACCCGCGCTTCCTGCCGGCGGGCGAGAAGACCGGCGCGCTGATGGGCATGGGCATGACCGAGAAGCAGGGCGGCTCGGATCTGCGCAGCAACAGCACGCGCGCCGAACCGATCGCGGGCGGCGGTCCGGGCAAGGCCTATCGCCTCACCGGCCACAAATGGTTCATGTCGGCGCCGATGTGCGATGCCTTCCTGGTCCTGGCGCAGGCGCCCAAGGGCCCGTCCTGCTTCTTCCTGCCGCGCTGGACGCCGGACGGCGCGGTCAATGCGCTGCGCCTGCAGCGCCTCAAGGACAAGCTCGGCAACCGCTCCAATGCCTCGAGCGAGGTCGAGTTCCAGGGCGCCGTCGCCTTCCTCGTCGGCGAGGAAGGCCGCGGCATTCCCGGCATCATCGAGATGGCCACATACACGCGGCTCGACTGCGCGGTGGCCAGCGCCGGATTAATGCGCCAGGCGCTGGCGCAGGCGGTGCATCACGCACGCCACCGCACCGCCTTCCAGCGCCACCTGATCGATCAGCCGCTGATGACCGGCCTGCTCGCCGATCTCGCGCTCGAATCGGAAGCGGCGGTGGCGCTCGCCTTGCGCATGGCGCGCGCCTTCGACCGCCAGGACGACGCCGCCGAAACCGCCTTCCGCCGGCTGGTGACGCCGGCCGCGAAATACTGGGTGTGCAAGCGCGCCGTCGCGTTTGCCGGCGAGGCGATGGAAGTGGTCGGCGGCAACGGCTATGTCGAGGAGAGCCTGATGCCGCGGCTCTACCGCGAAATGCCGGTCAACTCGATCTGGGAAGGCTCGGGCAACGTCATGTGCCTCGACGTGCTGCGGGCTCTGACGCGCACGCCGGAGGCCGGCGAGGCGCTGCGCGGCGAGCTTGCCGCGGCGCGCGGCGGCGATGTGCGGCTCGATCGCTTCATCGCCGCCCTCGAGGCGGCATTGGCCGGGCGCCCCGACGAGGCGCAGGCGCGGCGTCTTGCAGAGATGCTGGTGCTGGCGCTGCAGGGCGCGCTGCTGGTGCGCTTCGCGCCGGCGGCCATCGCCGACGGCTTCTGCGCCAGCCGGCTTGCGGGCGAGCGCAGCGGCGCTTTCGGCACGCTGCCCGCCGGCATCGACACGCACGCAATCGTCGAGCGCGCGGCGCCGGCGCTGGCCTGAGCCGTGGCGCCTACGCCGTCTCGGTGAAGAGCTCGCGGCCGATCAGCATGCGGCGGATCTCCGAGGTGCCGGCGCCGATCTCGTAGAGCTTGGCATCGCGCAGCAGCCGCCCCGTCGGGTAGTCGTTGATGTAGCCGTTGCCGCCCAGCGCCTGGATCGCCTCGAGCGCCATCCAGGTCGCCTTCTCCGCGGCATAGAGGATGGCGCCCGCCGCGTCCTTGCGCGTCGTCTGGCCGCGGTCGCAGGCGCGCGCCACGGCATAGACGTAGGCCCTGCAGGCATTCATCGTCGTGTACATGTCGGCGAGCTTGCCCTGCATCAGCTGGAACTCGCCGATCGCCTGGCCGAACTGCTTGCGCTCGTGGACATAGGGGATCACCGCGTCGAGGCAGGCCTGCATGATGCCGAGCGGCCCGGCCGCCAGCACCGCGCGCTCGTAGTCGAGCCCGCTCATCAGCACCCGCACGCCCTCGTTGAGCCGGCCCAGCACGTTCTCTTCCGGCACCTCGCACTCCTCGAAGACCAGCTCCGAGGTGGGCGAGCCGCGCATGCCGAGCTTGTCGAGCTTCTGCGCCGGCCGGAAGCCCTTCATGCCCTTCTCGATCAGAAAGGCGGTGATGCCGCGCGGGCCGGCGGCGGGATCGGTCTTGGCATAGACCACCAGCGTGTCGGCCTCGGGACCGTTGGTGATCCACATCTTGCTGCCGTTGAGGATAAAGCGGTCGCCGCGCTTCTCGGCGCGCGTGCGCATGCCGACCACGTCGGAGCCGGCGCCGGGCTCGCTCATGGCAAGGCCGCCGACATGCTCGCCCGAGATCAGCTTCGGCAGATACCGGCGCCTCTGCGGCTCGCTGCCGTTGCGGCGGAGTTGGTTGACGCAGAGATTGGAATGGGCGCCGTAGGAAAGCCCGATCGAGGCCGAGCCGCGGCTCACCTCCTCCATGGCGACGACATGGGCGAGATAGCCCATGCCCGTCCCGCCATACTCCTCCTCGACGGTGATGCCGTGCAGCCCGAGCGCGCCCATCTTCGGCCAGAGCGCGCGCGGGAAGCGGTCGCTGCGGTCGATTTCCGCGGCGAGCGGCGCGATCTCGTCATCGGCAAAGGCGCGCACCGTGTCGCGCAGCTGGTCGATCTCGGCCCCGAGGTCGAAATCGAGCGAAGGATAGCGGTTGGTCGCCATGGCGCCTCGCGGTCTGGCTTTGCCGCAGTCTACCGGCGGGGTACGTCCTGGCAAGGGATGGCAACAGGGATGGCGAGGCCGCAGACGCCCTAGAACAGAGCAGGATGTCTTCCACCCCCGATCAGGAGCATACTCCGATGTCCATCCGCAGAACCGCCCTTCCGAGGCTCGCCTTGGCCGCCGCGCTCGCCGGCGGCCTGGCCACGCTGGCCGCGCCCGCTGCCGACGCACAAGCGCCCGCGGCCCAGGCCCAGGCCCAGCCGGAGCATCAATTCGATCCCGCCCGCCACGTCGAAGGCCGCATCGCCTTCCTCAAGGCCGAACTGAAGATCACCGATGCGCAGGCGCCGCTGTTCGCGCCCGTCGCCGAGGCGATGCGCGCCAACGCCAAGGACATGGCGCGGCTGCACGAGCGGTACCGCGCCGACCGCGACAAGCCGATGACGGCGGTGGAGCGCCTGGAGACGCGGGTGAAATTCGGCGAGTTGCGCACCCAGCACCAGCAGCGCTTCCTCGCCGCGTTCAAGCCGCTCTATGACAGCCTGTCGGCCGATCAGAAGAAGACCGCCGACGAGTTGGTGAGCATGCGCCACCACCACCACATGCGCTGACGCAAGCGGGCGCTCCAGTGGGAGCGCCCGGTTCAGCCGGACGCGGTCGCGACCTGCGCGTGGCAGACCGCGACCGCGGTCATGTTGACCAGGCCGCGCACCGTCGCCGACGGCGTGACGATATGCGCCGCCCCGTTGAGGCCGAGCAGGATCGGCCCCACCGCCTGGCCCTCGGCCAGCACCGTCAGTGCATTGAAGGCGATGTTAGCGGCATCCAGGTTCGGCATGATCAGCAGATTGGCCGTGCCCTTGAGCAGCGAGTTCGGGAAAATGCGCTGCCGGATCTCCTCGGAGAGCGCCGCATCGGCGCGCATCTCGCCCTCCACCACCAGATGCGGTGCGCCCTCGCGCAGCAGCGCGAAGGCATGGCGCATCTTGCGCGCCGAGGGCGCATCGGCGCTGCCGAAATCGGAATGCGACAGCAGCGCCACCTTGGGCTCGATGCCGAAGGCGCGCAGCGCCTCGGCGGCGCGCATCGTCGCCGCCGCGATCTGCTCGGCGGAGGGATCGTCGACGACGAAGGTATCGCAGAGAAAATAGGTGCCCTTGGGCAGGATGAGCCCGCTCAGCGCCGCCGGTGCGCTCACCCCCGGCGCCAGGCCCAGAATGTCGACGAGATGCTTCAGATGGCGGTGATATTGGCCGATGGTGCCGCACAGCAGGGCATCGGCCTCGCCGCAGTGCAGCATCAGCGCCGCGATCACCGAGCTACGCGTGCGCACCAGCGCGCGGGCGAAATCGGGCGACACGCCCTTGCGCTCCATCAAACGGTGATAGAGCGTCCAATAGTCGTAGTAGCGCGGATCGTCCTGCGGGTCGACCAGTTCCACCTCGTCGTCGAGCTTGAGGCGCAGGTTGAGCTTCTGGAGGCGGCGGGCGACCACGTCGCGCCGGCCGATGATGATCGGCCGGGCCAGGCCGTCATCGAGCACCTGCTGCGCCGCGCGCAGCACCCGCTCGTCCTCGCCCTCGGCGAAGACGACGCGGCGCGGATCGGTGCGCGCCCGGTCGAAGAGCGGTTTCATGACGAGGCCCGAGCGGAACACGAACTGCGTGAGGCGCTGGCGATAGGCGGCGAAATCCGCGATCGGCCTGGTCGCCACGCCGGAGTCCATCGCCGCCTTGGCCACCGCCGGCGCCAGTTCCAGGATCAGGCGGGGATCGAAGGGCTTCGGAATGAGGTAATCCGGGCCGAAGGTGAGCGGCGTGTCGCCATAGGCCGCCGCCACCACGTCGGAGGGCTCGGCCAGCGCCAGATCCGCCAGCGCTTCGACACAGGCGAGCTTCATCGCTTCGTTGATGGTGGTGGCGCCGACGTCGAGGGCGCCGCGGAAGATGAAGGGAAAGCACAGGACGTTGTTGACCTGATTGGGATAGTCGGTGCGCCCGGTGGCGATGATCGCGTCCGGACGCACCGCCCGCGCCGCCTCGGGCGCGATCTCCGGATCGGGATTCGCCAGCGCGAAGATGAGCGGCCGCCCGGCCATCCTGGCCACCATCTCCGGCTTCAGCACGTTGGGCGCGGAGAGGCCGAGGAAAATGTCGGCGCCGTCGATGACCTCGCCCAGGGTGCGGGCGTTGGTCTCCTTGGCGTAGCGCTCCTTGCGCGGGTCCATCTCCTCCTTGCGGCCGCGCCAGACGACGCCGTATTTGTCGGTGACGGTGACGTTGGCGACCGGCAGCCCCATATCGACCAGCAGGTCGAGACAGGCGAGCGCTGCGGCGCCGGCGCCCGAGGCCACCAGCTTCACCTCCTTCAGCGCCTTGCCGATGATCCTGAGCCCGTTGCGGATGGCGGCGCCGACGATGATGGCGGTGCCGTGCTGGTCGTCGTGGAAGACCGGGATCTTGAGCCGTTTCCTGAGCTGCGCTTCGATCGCGAAGCATTCCGGCGCCTTGATGTCCTCGAGATTGATGCCGCCGAAGGTGGGCTCGAGCGCGGCGATGACCTCGACCAGCCGGTCGGGGTCGAGTTCGTTGACCTCGATGTCGAACACGTCGATGCCGGCGAATTTCTTGAACAGCACCGCCTTGCCTTCCATCACCGGCTTGGCGGCGAGCGGGCCGATCGCGCCAAGCCCCAGCACCGCCGTGCCGTTGGTGATGACCGCGACCAGATTGCTGCGCGCGGTGAGGCTCGACGCCTCGCCGGCGTCGGCCACGATGGCGAGGCAGGCGGCGGCGACGCCCGGAGAATAGGCCAACGCCAGGTCGCGCTGATTGGCGAGCGGCTTGGTCGGAAGGATGCCGATCTTTCCCGGCGTCGGCAGCCGATGGTATTCCAGCGCGGCGTCGCGCAATTCCTCGTCGGCCATGAGGCTGCCTCCGGTTTGCGCCTCTTCTATACCACCAGGACGCACCAAGCCAACCTTCGGCTTGCCGCACGGCGCGAGCCCGTGCCGTCTATCGGGGACCAGAGAGATGGTGCGGTCGAGAAGACTCGAACTTCCAAGCCCTTTCGGGCACTAGCACCTCAAGCTAGCGCGTCTACCATTCCGCCACGACCGCAGTGCGGCAGCGGCCGTACAAACTTTTGCATTGCCGCTGATGGGGCGGGTGATTACCAAATCCCCGGGACCATATCAAGCGGCACGGCGGCCGGAGAACGGACGATGGACGAGGTGGAATGGCGGGTCGGCGATGCCACGGTGCCTTACGAGGCGGCGGTGGCGGCGATGGAAGCGCGCGTCGCCGCCATCCGCGCCGGCACCGCGCCGGAGCTGGTGTGGCTGCTGGAGCATCCGCCGCTCTATACCGCCGGCACCAGCGCCCGCGCCGGCGACCTGGTCGACCCCAACCTCCTGCCGGTCTACCGCAGCGGCCGCGGCGGGCAATACACCTATCACGGCCCCGGCCAGCGCGTCGGCTATGTGATGCTCGATCTCGGCCGCCGCGGCGGCGATCTGCGCGGCTATGTGCGAGGGCTCGAGGAGTGGCTCATCCGCACCCTGGCGCTGTTCGGCCTCGAGGGCGAACGGCGGCCGGGCCGGGTCGGCATCTGGATCGACGAAGGCGGCGGCCGCGAGAGCAAGATCGCCGCGATCGGCGTACGGGTACGCCATTGGGTGAGCTTTCATGGCATCGCCCTCAATGTCGATCCCGATCTCGACCATTACCGCGGCATCGTCCCCTGCGGCATCAGCGAGCACGGCGTCACCTCGCTCGCCCGCCAGGGCGTTGACGCGGCCATGCCCGAGGTCGACGCCGCGCTCCGCCGCGCCTTCGTCGAGGTCTTCGGCGCCGGCCCGACGCGATGATTGCGCAATTTCTCTAAAATTCCTCAAATACTCCGACCACCTGTAACGGCCGTTTTTAAGCAACACCGACGAAAATACTGTCCGATACTTTGCCCTCTCTTAGAATGACCAGTGTACGATGCCATTCGCCGGTGATCGAAGACTGTCCGTCACGGAGGCAAGCGAGCGCCGGCGCAGTCGTTTGGAGAGACCGCATGCATATTATCGCTGTCGCCTCCCAGAAGGGCGGGTCGGGCAAGACGACAATGGCCGGGCATCTCGCCGTCCAGGCCGAACGCTCCGGCTTCGGCCCCGTGGTGCTGGTCGATACCGACCCGCAAGGCAGCCTGTCCGAATGGTGGAACGCGCGCAGCGACGACACGCCGCTGTTCGCGCGCACCAGCACCGGGCGGCTTGCCAGCGACATCGATCGCATGCGCGAGCTCGGCATCAAGCTGCTGGTGGTCGACACGCCGCCCGCCATCGAAGCGACCATCGCCGAGGTCATCGCGCTTGCCGATCTCGTCATCGTCCCGGCGCGACCGAGTCCGCATGACCTGCGCGCCGCCGGCGCCACCGTCGAGCTGATCGAGCGCCTCAACAAGCCGCTGGTCTTCGTCATCAACGCCGCGACGCCGCGGGCGCGCATCACCGCCGAGGCGGTGATGGCGCTGTCCCAGCATGGCACGCTGGCGCCGGTGATCATCCACCACCGCACCGGCTACGCCGCCAGCATGATCGACGGCCGCACCGTCATGGAGGTGCCCGGCGAGGCGCGCTCGGCCGAGGAGATGACCCTGCTCTGGGAATACCTTGCCAACCGGCTCAACCGCGATTTCCGCACGCTGCTTCCGTCGACGCTGCTGTCGGCGCCGCCCAAGCAGGACATCGAGCCGATCATCCTGGGACAGCAGGAGGCGTCATGAGAGTCGCCGCGCTCACGGGATCGCTGCTCGTCGCCAAGGGAGCCGCGGCGCCGAGCGCGACGCGGACGGTGCTTGATTTCGGCGGCACCGTGCAGTTCCTGCCGCGGCAGGAGCGCGAGCATGCAGAGGCCGGCGACGGCACGCTGCGGGTGACGCTGCGCATGAGCCTCGCGCGCCATCTGCGCCTCAGGCTCGCCGCGGCGCATCTCGGCCGCAGCAATCAGGCGCTGATGCTGGCGGCGATCGATCACTACATCGACAATCTGCTGCCGCTGCTGATGGCGGGGCGGTGCGCGTGTCTCGAGCAGGGCCGCGTGCCGGCCGGAGACTGCGCCGCGCTCGGCTTCGGCCGGGCCCATCCGGACCATCCGAAATGACCCCCGACGACGCCCGCCCCGCGCTCGAGCCCGCCGCCTCGCTCACCTCGGTGCGGATCAAGCGGCGAAGGATGCCGGCGGCAGCCGCCGGCAAACCCGGCGACCTCACCGCCGGCGACGAGCCGCCGCCGGAGCCGACATCCGCCGCCCCAAGCGCGGCGGAGCCCGAAGCGCCGGCGGCGCTGCTGCTGCCGCCGCCGGAGCCCGACCCGCCGCCGGCCGATCCGGCGCCCGAACCGGAGGCCGACGCCGCCGGCGACCTGGACATCCTCGATTACTGGGACAGCTTGCGCGGCGCACGTGATGTCCCGGCGCTCGACGAGCTCGACTGCGCGCATGTTGCCGCCACCTGGCGCAATACGCTGCTGCTCGCGGTCGAGGAGACCGAACTGCCGCGAATCACGCGGCTGGGCGAGACCGATGGCGAGGTCGAATACACCGCCATGGTCGTCGACTGGATCATGGCGCGCGGCCGCCACTCGGCCCGCCACGCGAAGCCGATGGAAGAAGAGCAGCGCTTCGCCGCCTCGTCCGGCGGCGCGCGCTATCGCCTGCTGCTGCTGCCCGTGGGCGGCGACGGGCTCAAATCGGACTACGTGCTGTGCCAGCTCTCGCGCATCGAGGAGCGCGGCGCGGTCGCCAGCTTCCGGCGCTGGCTCGGCGGGTAGAACAGCTCCCGCACGGCAGATTCTACGGCACGGGGTTGAACAGGTGGCGGTCGCGAGATCGCGAGAACCGCGCCGACAGGCCAAGTCCGCCGCGCTGGCGCCATCGCCCGCGCTCTCCTAAAGTGCGGCATATGAAGTGCCTGCTGCTCGGCGCTTGCGCCCTGTTTCTCACTGTCCTGCCCGTCGCGGCGCAGACGAACGCCGTGCCGACCAGCCGCGAGTTCATCCATCTCTCCTTCGCGCCGGTGGTGAAGAAGGTGGCACCGGCAGTGGTCAACGTCTTTTCGCGGCGCGTCGTGCGCACGACGGAAGGGCCGGCGGCGCTGTTCAACGATCCCCTCTTCCGCCGCTTCTTCGGCAACCGCCTGCCCTCGGGCGTACCGCGCCAGCGCGTCGAGAACTCGCTGGGTTCGGGCGTGATCCTCGACCCCGCGGGATTTGTCGTCACCAACCACCATGTCATAAAGGATGCGCAGGAAGTCCTGGTGGTGCTCGCCGACCGGCGCGAGTTCGAGGCGAAGATCCAGCTCGACGACGAGCGTGCCGATCTTGCCGTGCTGAAGATCGACGCCCATGGCGAGAAGCTGCCGGCGCTGACGCTGGGCGACAGCGACGCGCTCGAGGTGGGCGATCTCGTGCTCGCCATCGGCGATCCCTTCGGCGTCGGCCAGACCGTCACCAGCGGCATCGTCTCCGGCCTTGCGCGCACCATCGGCATCAACGATTTCCGCTCGTTCATCCAGACCGATGCGGCGATCAACCCCGGCAATTCCGGCGGCGCGCTGGTCGATCTCGACGGCCGGCTGGTCGGCATCAACACGGCGATCTTCTCGCAGTCGGGCGGCTCGATCGGCATCGGCTTCGCCATCCCGGCGGGCCTGGTGCGCGGCGTGCTGCTGGCGGCGAAGAGCAACGGCAAGGTCAGGCGCCCCTGGCTCGGCGCCAGCGGCCAGGCGGTCACCGCCGACCTCGCGCGGAGCCTGGGCCTGTCGCGACCACAGGGCGTGCTGATCAACGCCGTCGCGCCCGGCAGCCCGGCGGCCGAGGCCGGGGTCAAGATGGGCGACGTCGTGCTCGAGGTCGACGGCCACGCGATCGACGATCCCGACAGCCTGCGCTTCCGCATCGCCGTCGCGCCCCTTGATGCGCCGGCGCGGCTCGCCCTGTGGCGGGCGGGCGGGCGCCGCGAGGTCACCGCCAAGCTGGAGGCGCCGCCGGAGCAGCCGCCGCGCGACCCCGCCCGGCTCTCCGGCCATACGCCGCTCTCCGGCGCCGCCGTCGCCAACCTCAATCCGGCCCTGGCCGAAGAGCTCGGCATCGACAGCACCCAGCGCGGCGTCATCGTCACCGCACTCGCCGAGGGCGGCATCGCCGAGCAGCTCGGCATCGAGCCCGGCGACATCGTCGTCAGCCTCAATCGCCAGCCGGTCGAGAGCGTGGCGCAGCTGCGGCAGCTGCTGGCCGGGGCGCCACCGCCCTGGGTGGTGACGGTGAAGCGCGGCGACAAGCTGCTGAACACGCCGCCGCTGCGCGGGTGAGATGAGATGAGCCTGTTCGAGGACCAGGCGCCGCGCCCGCTCGCCGACCGGCTGCGCCCGCGCCGGCTCGCCGAGGTGGTCGGGCAGGACCACCTGCTGGCGCCGCAAGGCGCAATCGGCCGCATGGTGGCGCAGCACCGCCTGGCCTCGATGATCCTGTGGGGGCCTCCCGGCTGCGGCAAGACGACGATCGCGCGGCTGCTCGCCGAGGCGACATCGATGCATTTCGAGCCGCTCTCCGCCGTGTTCTCCGGCGTGGCCGATCTGCGCAAGGTGTTCGACGCCGCCAGGAAGCGCCGCGTCGGCGGCCAAGGCACCCTGCTCTTCGTCGACGAAATCCACCGCTTCAATCGCGCCCAGCAGGACGGATTCCTGCCCTATGTCGAGGACGGCACCGTCGTGCTGGTCGGCGCCACCACGGAAAACCCCTCCTTCGAACTCAACGGCGCGCTGCTGTCGCGTTGCCAGGTCTTCGTGCTGCATCGTCTCGACGACGCCGCGCTCGACACGCTGCTGAGCCGCGCCGAGGCGGCGCTCAAACGCAGGCTGCCGCTCGACGACGCCGCGCGCCAGGCGCTGAAGGCGATGGCTGACGGCGACGGGCGCTTCCTGCTCAATCTTGCGGAAGAGCTGGCGCTGCTGCCCGACGGCACCGTGCTCGACACCGCCGCGCTCGCCGCGGCGGTGCAGAAGCGCGCGCCGCTCTACGACAAGGCCCAGGAAGGGCATTACAACCTGGTCAGCGCGCTGCACAAATCGGTGCGCGGTTCCGACGTCGACGCGGCGCTCTACTGGCTCGCGCGCATGCTGGCCGGCGGCGAGCATCCCGAATACATCGCCCGTCGCGTGCTGCGCATGGCGGTGGAGGATATCGGGCTGGCCGACCCGCAGGGCCTGGTCCAGGCGCTCGCCGCCTGGCAGGCCTATGAGCGCCTGGGCTCGCCCGAGGGCGAACTCGCCATCGCCCAGGCGGTGATCTATCTCGCCACCGCGCCCAAATCGGTGGCCGCCTACATGGCGTTCGGGCAGGCGCAGCGCGCCGCCAAGGAGAGCGGTTCGCTGATGCCGCCGATGCACAGCGTCAACGCGCCCACCCGGCTGATGCGCGAGCTCGGTTACGGCGAAGGTTACGTCTACGATCCCGATACCGAAGAGGGCTTCTCCGGCCTCGACTATTTTCCCGACGACCTGCCGCGGCAGAGCTTCTACCGCCCGATCGACCGCGGCTTCGAGCGCGAGATCAAGAAGCGGTTGGACTACTGGGAGAAGCTTCGGCGCAAGAAGGCGGAGTGAG
>DAHUYF010000078.1 GCA_027315365.1 Rhodospirillales bacterium
CTCGCCCCGCTGGTCGTGCGCGAGGTCTTCCGCGTGGTCGAGCAGATGCGCGAGGAAGGCATCTCGGTGCTGCTGGTGGAACAGAATGTCCGCCTGAGCCTCGCCATCGCCGACCATGCCTATGTTCTGGACGACGGCGCCGTCGTCTATTCCGGGCCCGCCAAGGAGCTGGCCGCCGATGACGGGCGCGTGCAGGCATTGGCCGGCGCCAGCGCCGAAGTGTGGCTGGAAGAGACGACTCGCCGCTGAATTGCCCGGGCGCGGGGCGCGATCACCCGCAAAGTTGGGTCGGCGCAGGACTTATGGTGCGGTGCGACATTTTGGCTCCCGCACAAAACCAAGCATTTTCCAGGGACGCATCCTACCTCAAGCGCAAGAGCCTTAACTTCGACATGTTTTTTTGTGATTCTGATGAGCGTTGCGCTGTGCAGCTGGCCGGCGCGGTTGAGGAGCAGGCTAAGAGCGCATGCGCCTAGGCTGCACGACGGATACCAGAGTGGCCCGACCCCATGGCGGGGGTGATGGCACCGGCCGGCATCAACCTTGCATACCAGATCGCTTGCAACCAGATCGATTGTCACCACCCGTCGCGCTCGGCGCGTCGCGGCAAGGGACAAAACTGGAACTGGCCCAGAGGAGGCGTGTTTTCCCTGATGCCTGGATCTGTCAAAGAAGTCACGTTGAAATACGCGTTCGCCGTTAATGGTTAATTAAGAACGAACATGCAAGACTTTGTATCGGTCCCGCAAAGATTTTGAACTGGGACCGTGTCGAGGGCGAGGTGGAGAATGATTTCTCAGGATAATCTATTTGGTCTCTTCTCGAAGCTGTATGACAGCCAGAAAGAGACTGAGATGAGCCTGGAAGATTATCTCAAGTCTTGCGCACGCGAACCGATGGCCTATGCCAGTGCCGCCGAGCGAATGCTGGCCGCCATCGGCGAACCCGAGATCGTCGATACGAGCCACGACCCGCGGATGGGCCGGATATTCATGAACCGGAGCATCCGGGTTTACCCCTCCTTTGCCGATTTCTACGGCATGGAAGAGACGATCGAGCGCATCGTGGGCTATTTCCGCCACGCTGCGCAGGGCCTCGAAGAACGCAAACAGGTGCTCTATCTCCTGGGCCCGGTGGGCGGCGGCAAGTCCTCGCTGGCCGAGCGGCTGAAGCTGCTCATGGAGAAGATGCCGATCTACGTCTTGAAGGCCGGCAAGGAGATAAGCCCGGTCTTCGAGAGCCCGCTTGGCCTCTTCGACCCCATCCGCATGGGCGACACGCTGGAGCGCAACTATCGCATTCCCAAGCGGCGGCTGACCGGCCTCGCCTCGCCCTGGGCGCTGAAGCGCCTGGACGAGTTCGGCGGCGACGTTTCGAAATTCACCGTCGTGCGCCTGCATCCCTCGCGGCTGCGACAAATCGGCATCGCCAAGACCGAGCCGGGCGACGAGAACAACCAGGACATCTCGAGCCTGGTCGGCAAGGTCGACATCCGCAAGCTCGAATTCTTCAGCCAGGCCGACGCCGACGCCTACGCCTTCTCGGGCGGGTTGAACCGCACCACCCAGGGCATTCTCGAATTCGTCGAGATGTTCAAGGCGCCGATCAAGATGCTCCACCCGCTGCTGACGGCGACGCAGGAGAGCAACTACATCGGCTCGGAAAACATCGGCGCGATCCCTTTCCAAGGCATCATCCTCGCCCATTCGAACGAGGCGGAGTGGCAGACCTTCAAGAACAACCGCAACAACGAGGCCTTCATCGACCGCATCTGCGTGATCAAGGTTCCGTACTGCCTGCGCGCGCTGGAAGAGCGGAAAATCTACGAGAAGCTGCTCGCCAACAGCGAGCTCGCCGCGTCGCCCTGCGCCCCCGGCACGCTCGACATGCTGTCGCGGTTCTGCGTGCTGTCCCGGCTGAAGCAGCACGAGAACTCCAATCTCTATTCCAAGATGCGCGCCTATGACGGCGAAAGCCTCAAGGACAGCGATCCCCGCGCCAAGACCGTGCAGGAATACCGCGATGGCGCCGGCGTCGACGAAGGCATGGAAGGCATGTCGACCCGCTTCGCCTTCAAGGTGCTGTCCAGCACCTTCAACTACGACACGCAGGAGGTCTCGGCCGATCCCGTGCACCTCATGTACGTGCTGGAGCAGGCCATCCGCCGCGAACAGTTCTCCGAGGACAACGAGAAGAAGCTGCTGACCTACATCAAGGCCGAGCTGGCGCCGCGCTATGCCGAATTCATCGGCAACGAAATCCAGAAGGCCTATCTGGAGTCCTACGGCGATTACGGCCAGAACCTGTTCGACCGCTACGTCGCCTATGCCGACGCCTGGATCGAGGACCAGGACTACAAGGACCCGGATACGGGGCAGCTGATGGACCGCGAGCTGCTGAATCAGGAATTGTCCAAGATCGAGAAGCCGGCGGGGATCGCCAATCCCAAGGATTTCCGCAACGAAGTGGTGAAGTTCGCGCTGCGCGCCCGCGCCTCCTATGGCGGCCGGAACCCGTCCTGGACCTCCTATGAGAAGCTGCGCGAGGTGATCGAGAAGCGGATGTTCTCGCATGTCGAGGACCTGCTGCCGGTAATCAGCTTCGGCTCCAAGAAGGACTCGGACACCGAGAAGAAGCATCACGACTTCCTCGAGCGCATGATGTCGCGCGGCTACACCCAGCGCCAGGTCCGGCGCCTCGTCGAGTGGTACATGCGCGTCAACAAGGCGGGTTAGCGCCACAACGGAGACATCTCGCCCGATGAACATCATCGATCGACGGCCAAATCCCAAAGGCAAGAGCCTTGCCAACCGGCAGCGCTTCATCGATCGGGCGAGAGGCGAGGTGAAGAAGGCGCTGGTCGACGCCCTGAAGCGGCGCAAGGTCGGCGAGACCGACGGCGGCGAGAAGATCTCGATCCCGAGCCGGGGTATCGCCGAACCCGTCTTCCATCGTGCCGCCCATGGCGGCAAGCGCGACTACATCGTCCCCGGCAACAAGAAGTACGTCGCCGGCGACCAGATCGAGCGCCCGCCGGCCGGCGAGGGCGGCGGCCGCGGCGGGGCCAGCGCCGAGGACGGCGGCGAGCAGGACGCCTTCGAATTCGTGCTCTCCAAGGAGGAGTTTCTCAACCTCTTCTTCGAGGATCTGGAGCTTCCCGACCTGGTCAAGACGCGACTCAAGGAGAGTGAGGCGACGCAGCTCGCGCGCGCCGGCTTCTCGATCGCCGGCACGCCGGCCAGCCTCAACCTCGTGCGCACCATGCGCAACAGCCTGGCGCGGCGCATCTCGCTGCACCGGCCGCGCGCGCACGAGATCGCCGCGCTCGAACGGCAGATCGACACCGCGCTGGCCGCCGACGACGCCGAGAGCGCGGCGCAGGGCCGGCTCGATCTCGACCTGCTGCAGCGCCGCGCGCGCCGCGTGGGTTTCATCGACCCCGTCGACGTCCGCTACAACCGCTTCGAGCGCATCCCGAAACCGAACACGCAGGCGGTGATGTTCTGCCTGATGGACGTGTCGGGCTCGATGACCGAGGCGATGAAGGATCTGGCCAAGCGCTTCTTCCTGTTGCTGCACGTGTTCCTGACGCGCCGCTACAAGCACGTCGAAGTCGTCTTCATCCGCCATACCAGCAACGCGCAGGAAGTCGACGAGGAAACCTTCTTCCACAGCCGCGAGACCGGCGGCACCATCGTCTCGACCGCGCTCGAAGAAATGATGCGGGTGGTGCGCGAGCGCTACAGCCCCGACAACTGGAACATCTACGCCGCGCAGGCCTCCGACGGCGACAACTACACCGAGGACAGCGACCGCTGCAGCCAATTGCTGGGCGGCGAGATCCTCCCGCTGACGCAGTACTTCGCCTATATCGAAGTCGGCGCCGAGGCGACGCTGCGCCACGGCTTCCCCTCGCCGCCGACCGATCTCTGGCGCACCTACAGCCAGATCGCCGAGCAGCATCGCAACTTCGCCATGCGCAAGGTGGCGGACCAGACCCAGATATTCCCGGTCTTCCATGAGCTGTTCGCCAAGCAGCGGGAGCACGCCTGATGGCGGCCGACGGCGGCATCGCCAATCCGGACCGGCTTCTCTTCGAGGGGCCGGAATGGGATTTCGAGAAGCTGCGCCGCGTCTACGGCGCGATCGAGGAGATCGCGCTCGGCGAGCTCGGCCTCGACGTCTATCCCAACCAGATCGAGGTGATCACCTCCGAGCAGATGCTCGACGCCTATGCCTCGATCGGCCTGCCGCTGATGTACCGGCATTGGAGCTTCGGCAAGCGCTTCGCCCGCGAGGAGGCGCTCTACCGCCACGGGCTCCAGGGCCTCGCCTACGAGATCGTCATCAATTCGAGCCCCTGCATCAGCTACATCATGGAAGAGAACTCCATGACCATGCAGGCGCTGGTGATCGCGCACGCCGCCTTCGGCCACAACCACTTCTTCAAGAACAACTACCTCTTCCGCCAGTGGACCGACGCCACCGGCATCCTCGACTATCTCACCTTCGCGCGCGACTTCGTGGCACATGCCGAGGAAAGCCACGGGGTCGAGGCGGTCGAGCGCGTGGTCGACGCCGCCCATGCGCTGATGAACCACGGCGTTCACCGCTACGACCGCCCGGCCAAGCTCAACCTCGAAGAGGAGCGCAAGCGCCAGGAGGAGCGTCGGCAGCACTTCGAATCGAGCTATGACGACATCTGGCGCACGGCGCTGATCGGCGACAAGCGCGAAGAGGAGCCCGGCCAGGACAAGGAGAAGCAGCGCGCCGAGGTGCGCCGCCGGCTCGGCCTGCCCGAGGAGAACCTGCTCTATTTCCTCGAGAAGCGCGCGCCCCGGCTCGAGCCATGGCAGCGCGAGCTGGTGCGCATCGTCCGCCACATCTCGCAGTATTTCTATCCGCAGAAGCAGACGCGGCTGCTCAACGAGGGCTGCGCCACCTTCGTCCACTACGAGATCATGACGCGGCTGCACGAGAAGGGGCTGATCACCGACGGATCGTTCCTCGAGGCGCTGCACTCCCACACCAGCGTCGTCTTCCAGCCGGATTTCGACGACCGGCGCTACAACGGCATCAATCCCTACGCGCTGGGATTCGCCATGATGCGCGACATCAAGCGCATCTGCCTGGAGCCGGAGGACGAGGATCGCGAATGGTTCCCGGAGATCGCCGGCAACGGCGACCCCTACGGCACGCTGCGCCACGCCTGGGCGAACTACCGCGACGAAAGCTTCGTGCTGCAGTATCTGAGCCCGCATCTCATGCGCAAGTTCCGGCTGTTCAAGGTGCTGGACGAGGAAGGCGCCGACACGCTGGTGGTCGACGCCATCCATGACGAGCGCGGCTACCGCGAGATCCGCCGCGCGCTGGCCCGCCACTACGACCTGGCGCGGCACGATCCCGACATCCAGATCCGCGATGTCGACCTGCAGGGCGACCGCTGCCTGGTGCTCAGCCATGTCGTGCATGACGGCGTCCTGCTCGACGAGCCCAGCGCCAAGGCCGTGCTCGAGCAGCTCGCCGAGCTCTGGCGCTACAGCATCCGGCTCGAAGAGATCGACGCCGCCAGCGAGCACGTCATCAAGGCGCACGAGGTCCCGGCGCGGCTTTAGCGCTGCGGCTCTGAGCAATTCTCTCCAGCAGTCGTCCGCATTTTCTTCGCAAGCGATTTCGCGTCGTCATGGCCGGGACAAAGCCCGGCCATGACGACGAAAGGGGAGAGTTGGAGCGGCGCCCTATCTGCTCACGCCAGCGCCTCTGCCCGTCAGCACCAGCACCGCCGCCGCGAGGTGGAGCGCGGTTGCCAGCATCAACGGCGCGGCATAGCCGCCGGCGAGGTCGTGGAGCGCGCCGAAGATCGCCGGCGCAAAGCTGAACACCGCCTGATTGATCGCGACGACGAGCGCCACGACGCGGCCGAGATCGGCCGGCGCAAATTCCCGCTCGGCGATGAGCGGCGGCAGCGACACCAGATTGCCGAGCCCCAACCCGAACAGCACGCAGCCCAGCAGCGCCGGCGCAATGCCGGTGTCGAGCAGCAGCAGCAGCCCGGCGATCTGCAGCACGAAATTCCCCGCCGCGGCGAGGCGCCGGTCGACGCGGTCGACAACCGCGCCCAATAGCAGCCGTCCGAGAATGGCGCAGACCGCGGTGAGGCTGACCGCGCTCGCTGCTCCGGCATCCCCGAGTCTCGGTGCCAGCAGGCTGACCAGGTTGGCGACGAGCCCGACCTGGGAGAAGAGACCGAGCGCGAAGGCGCTCGACAGGGTCAGGAACCGCGGCTGCCGAAGCAGCGCGCGGCGGCTCGCCACCGCCGACGGGGCGCCTCCGCTGGTGGGCGATGCGGCGCCGCTCGCGCCCTCGCCGTCCGGCAGCACGCCCAGCGAGGCCGGCGTCGGGCGAAGATAGCGGCCCGCCAGCGGCCACAGCACGGCGAGGCTGGCGGCGGCCACCGCCGCCGCGGCGCCGGCCAAGCCGAGCCTGGCGCTCAGCGCCACCCAGAGCGGGATGAACAGCACGCCGCCGAAGCTCGCGCCGTTGAAGGCGAGGCTCAATGCCGCGCCGCGGCGCCGCCGGAACCAGGGCAGCAGCATCGCGCTGATGCCCGCAGTGCTGGTCGCCGCCCATCCCGCCGCGGTCAGCGCCGCAGCGGCGAAAAGCTGCCACGGCGCCGCGGCGAGCCCCCAGGCCAGCACGCCCGCCGCCAGCGCCACCACGCCGGCACGCGTGGTGGCGACCAGGCCGAAGCGGCGATGCGCGTCGTCGAGATAGGCCATGAGCCCGGCGCTCATCAGGTAATGCGCGGTGATCGCCGCCGAGATCAGCGAGATCGGCCAGCCGCGCGTCTCGTGAATGGCGTGAAGCAGGACAGAGAGCCCGTAGAAGGCGATGCCCCAGGCGAAGACGGCGAAGACGAAGGCGGCGCCGACCACCCGCCAACCGAAAAACATGCCCGCCCTTGCCCGCGTCGCCGTCATGGCGACAGGTCTACGCGCGGCGGATCATGCCTGCCAGGCGGAACGCTTCGGTGCGTGCCGAAGCGTCGCGGTCATTGCGGCTTGAAGGCGAGCGCGGCCGAGTTCAGGCAATAGCGCAGCCCGGTCGGCGCGGGACCGTCCTCGAAAACATGCCCGAGATGCGCCTCGCATCGGCTGCACAGCACCTCGGTGCGCGTCATGAAGAGGCTGCGGTCGGTTTCGGTGGCGACGCGCTCCCCGGCCAGCGGCGCCCAGAAGCTCGGCCAGCCGGTGCCGGATTCAAATTTGGTGTCGGAGGCGAAGAGCTCCTGGCCGCAGCAGACGCAGGCGTAGACGCCGCGCGCCTTGCTGTCCCAGAACGCGCCGGTGAAGGCGCGCTCGGTGCCCTTTTTGCGCGCGACGCGGTACTGTTCCGGCGTGAGCTGGGCCCGCCATTCGGCGTCGGACTTGACCAGTTTCTCGCTCATGAGCCGCTCCTTGCTGGCCGTCATCCTATCGCCGGACGGCGCGCGCGCAAGCCGGGCGGCGTTGCGCCGGCGCCGTGCGGCGCCTATCTCTGCGCGACGCATCGCCGAGGAGGCACCCCGTGAGCGACGAGAGCCCGGTTTCGCGCTATCGCAGCAATCTCCACGGCGAGATGGACAGCGCCGCGCTCTACCGCGCGCTGGCCGCCGCCGAGAGCAACCCGCAGCTGAAAGAGGTCTATGGCCGCCTCGCCGCGGTAGAGGAGGCGCATGCCGAATTCTGGCGCAAGCGGCTGGCGAGCGTCGGTGCCGCGGCCGGGGCGCGTGGGCCGCGCTGGCGCACCCGCGTGCTGGCCTGGGCGGCGCGGCGCTTCGGACCCGAATTCGTGCTGCCGGTGGTGAACTCGCTGGAGCGCGCCGATTTCGACAAATACGACGCCCAGCCCGAAGCGGTTTCCGCCGGATTGCCGGCCGACGAGCGCTCTCATTCGCGGGTCATCGCCGCCATGGCGCGGCCGTCGGAGGGCGGCATGACCGGCAGCGCGCTGGCGCAGATCGAGGGCAGGCATCGCAGCGCCGGCGGCAATGCGCTGCGCGCCGCGGTGCTCGGCGCCAATGACGGGCTGGTCTCCAATCTGAGCCTGGTGATGGGGGTCGCCGGCGCCGATTTCTCCGCCCGCACCACGCTGGTCACCGGTCTCGCCGGCCTCATCGCCGGCGCCTGCTCGATGGCGATGGGCGAATGGCTGTCGGTCAACAGCTCGCGCGAATTCTACCAGCAGCAGATCGCCGGCGAAGCGGCGGAGCTGACCGAGTTCCCGGAGGAGGAGAAGCAGGAGCTGCAGCTCATCTATCAGGCCAAGGGCCTCTCCGAGGCGCAGGCGAAGACGCTGGCCGAACGGCTCATCGGCAACCGTGAGACCGCGCTCGACACGCTGGCGCGAGAGGAACTCGGCATCAATCCCGAGGAGCTCGGCGGCTCCGCCTGGACCGCCGCGGCCACGTCCTTCCTGCTCTTCGCGGGCGGCGCGGTGATCCCGGTGCTGCCGTTCTTCGCGTTGGGCGGACTTGCCGCGGTGGGCGCCAGCATCGGTCTTGCCGCGCTCGCCATGTTCGCGATCGGCGCTGGCACGACGCTCTTCACCGGGCGCGGCGTGGTGTTCTCCGGGCTGCGGCAGCTGGCGATCGGCGTCGCGGCGGCGGCCGTGACCTACGGCGTCGGCAAGCTGATCGGCGTCTCCCTGGCGAGCTGATCCCGCGGAGCCAGGGCCCGGCAGCGACCGCGCCGTCGAATTAGGATACCGCCCGCGGCCGGTTTCCATCCGGCGGAGATTATCATATGCTAATTTCAACGGTTTGCCGGACGGGATCGCCCGCGCGGCGGGCCGAGCGGCGGAGGAGACGGGACATGCGGCTGGTGGCATTCGACGATGGCGGCGCGGCACGGCTGGGCGTGCTGCAGGGCGAGACGGTGGTTGATCTCGCGCACGCGGCGCCGGAGCTGCCGCGAGATCTCGTCGGCCTGATCCGCGCCGGCTATGGCGGCTTCGCGGCGGCGGCGGCGGCGGCGGCGCGCACGGCGAAAGCCGACGCGACCCGGCCGCTGGCCGGCCTGCGCTTCCGGCTGCCGGTGGAGAATGCCGGAAAGATCGTCTGCCTCGGCCTCAACTACGTCGATCACGCCGCCGAGGGCGGCCACGCCAAGCCCGACTATCCCAGCCTCTTCCTGCGCTGCGGCACCTCGCTGGTGGCGCATGGCGAGGCGATGTGGCGGCCCACGGCGTCGAGCAAATTCGACTACGAGGCCGAGCTGGTCGCGGTAGTCGGGCGCACCGCGCGGCATGTGAAGGCGGCCGACGCGCTCGCCTGCATCGCGGGATATTCCTGCTTCAACGACGGCTCGCTGCGCGATTACCAGCGCAAGACCACGCAATGGACCATCGGCAAGAATTTCGACCGCACCGGCGGCTTCGGTCCCTGGTTCGTCACCGCCGACGAGCTGCCGCCGGGCGCGACCGGCCTCTCCATCCAGTCACGCCTCAACGGCAAGGTGATGCAGAACGCCAACACCAGCGACATGATCTTCCCGGTGGCCGAGACGGTGGCGCTGCTGAGCGAGTGCCTGACGCTCGAGCCGGGCGACCTGCTGGTGATGGGGACGCCGGCTGGCGTCGGCTATGCCCGCACCCCGCCGGTCTGGATGCAGCCCGGCGACACCATCGACATCGCCATCGAGGGCATCGGCGTGCTCAGCAACCCGATCAGGGAAGAACCCTAGCGCGACGCGCAGCGTCGCGCGGACGTCACATGGCGCCTTCCACCATCACCGTCTCGACCTCGCCGGCGCCGCTGCGTCGAAAGGACGCGGCGGCGTCGTATTCGGGCGAGCGGAAGCAGGCGACGCCCTGCTCGAGCGTCGGGAACTCGATGACGACGAAGCGGTGGAATTTGTGCGGCCCTTCCATGATCTCGTAGCGGCCGCCGCGCGCCAGCACCCGGCCGCCATACTTCGCGATGATGGCGGGGACGAGGTCGGTGTACTTCTTGTATTCGACCGGATCGCTGATCCGGGATCGCGCAACCCAATAAGCCGGCATCTCTTTCTCCCGTCGGTTGATGCCCGATATTAGACGGGCTGCCCAATATTGCAGCGTTCTTCGGCAGGAACGGGCGCCGGCGGAGAATCGCCCGCCGGGCCCGATTGCGGAGCGGTCCGTCGGGGTCCGTCTGGACTTCCGCTATTGTGGGAAGGCGACCGTCTGCTTGTGGACGGGGATGCTGAGAGTTCAGGCATGCACCTCACGGCGAGGCTTGGCAGAAAGCCACCGGTCCGCTTTTAGGCGACCAAGCCTGAAAAGCTGACAATCAAACCGAAGGTCGTGGTTCCAGGCGAGCCAAGGCATAAGCGCCGACGATCGCCGCTGCGAAGCCCGAAGCCGCGCCGACGCCGAGCGCCCAGCGCGGCCCGCAATGATCCGCCACCCAGCCGACGATCGGCGCACCGATCGGCGTGCCCCCAAGTGCGCTGCCGACGCGCAGTGCCATCACCCGCCCACGCATGGCAGGCTCGGTCGAAAGCTGCATCAGGCTGTTGGTCGTGTTGGTCAACGTCAGGGCGGCCACGCCGATGATCACGAGCGTGCCAGCGAACAGCCAATAGTCCGGAGCGAGCGCGGCCAGCGTGCAACCGATCCCGAAGAACCCGGAGCCCAGCAGCAACGAGCCGAACTGTGCCTTACGCCGGCCCGCGCCGAGCAGTGCCCCGGCAACTGTTCCGATCGCCATGATCGAGGACAGCAGGCCGTATCCGCGGGCGTCGGCGTGGAAGACCCTGACTGCCATGGTCGAGATGAAGATCGGGAAGTTCAGGCCGAAGGTTCCGATCAGGAACAGCATGACCAGGACGGTCTTGAGATCCGGGCGCCCCCACACATAGCGCAATCCTTCGGTGAAGCTTCCCCTGACACGGTGAGCCCGCGCATTCGGATGAAGTTCGGACACGCGAAGCAACGCGAGTGAGATCAGCACCGCAACGAAGGAGGCGCCATTAATCAAAAACGCCCAGCCGGTGCCAATAGCGGCGATGACCACGCCCGAAACGGCGGGCCCGATCATCCGTGCGGCGTTGAACGAAGTCGAGTTGAGCGCCACAGCGTTGTGCAGATCATCATCCCCGACCAGTTCCGCGACGAAGGTCTGGCGTACGGGCGCATCGAACGCCGCCGCGCTGCCAAAGACGAAAGCGAAGATATAGACGTGCCAGAGCTGGACGACGCCCGCGACGGTGAGGATCCCCAGCGTCAGGGCGAGGGCGCCCATCGTCGCCTGCGTGGCGATCAGGAGCCTGCGCTGGTTGAAATGATCGGCGGCAAAGCCCGTCCACGGCAACAGGAGGAGCTGCGGTCCGAATTGCAGCGCCATGACGACACCGACGGCCGAAGCGCTGCGATGGGTGAGCTGAGTCAGCACCAGCCAGTCCTGGGCCGTGCGCTGTACCCAGGTGCCGATGTTGGAAACGAAAGCCCCGGCGACCCAGACACGATAGTTGAAACTCCGCAGAGACCGGAAGACGCCGGCAAAGGGTAGCTTCATGGACGCTCCGGCGCATTACCGCCATGGAAGCGGCCAAAATGCCGCGCCGAGAAGAGGCTTATGAGCAGGCTGCCCAGCCCGAGCGCAACGACATACCCCGTCTCCCGCAGGTTGAAATCACCAACGCGGCAGACGAGTAGGTAGCCGATAGCGAGGTTGAAGAATCCCCACAGCACATTGACAGTCGATGAGGAGAGCCCGTGTCCCGGCGGCTTGGCGAACGGGCTCTGCAAAGGCCTGCCCATCATGCCGCTGACGACATGCGGCACTGCATTCGCGAGGAAGACACCGCCGAAAAAGTACGACACGAGATTGAGCCAGGGCATGTCAGGCGCCCCTCGCTGCGAGCAAGTCAACGATGTCCTGGCATGTGCCGGTCTCGCCAAGCCTTGGGAAGACGTTCTTGATGCTGTAGTCGTGAGCCTCGGGACGCATGTCGGTCATCGCGTCGATGGCGAGGGTGACATTGAATCCTTGCTCATAGGCTTGGCGCGCGGTTGCCTCGACGCCGGTTCCCGTGGCCACGCCCAGGATCACAACCTGGGTAACGCCCAGCGCCTTCAATTGCGTTTCGAGGTCCGTGCTCGCGAACGCACCCCAGGTCCACTTCGTGACCACGATGTCGCCGGGTTGTTGATTCAGCTCCGGGATGAGGTCCGTCCATCCTTCTGGACGGGGGCCCGTTTGACGAGGCTGTTCCGTCCGGCCTGGCGCCCCGCCAGCGACGTTGACGAGCACCACCCGTAAGCCGCGCTCGCGGAAGGCGTCGGCTAGCGCGCGAGCCCGCTCTATGATGTCGCCAATGGGGTGGATGACAGGCAGGCCGATGATGCCCTTCTGCAGGTCAACGATGATCAGGGCCGTGTTTGGGTCGAGCGTGGTCAGCGCCATGGGAATATCCTCTTGAAAATCACGATGCGTTCGACCCGGCGTGAGCCCCACGAAACGCCGTCAGTCGTCGACGAGCCGCTTGAGCAATGCGACAGAAGCCGCGAGTTCGTCTTGTTCCTGCGGGGACAGCCGCGCCTGGATGGTACGGGTCAACCAATCCTGTCGTGCCGCCCGCCCTTCCTGAGCCCATTTGCGGCAAGCGTCAGTGAGCGAGATGAGTGTCTGCCGGCCGTCATTCGGGTCCGGCGCGCCGCTCACCAGCCCTGCGCCCTCCAACGCGGCAATGACCGGGCCCATCGATTGCGGACGCATCCCTTCCACTCGCGCAAGGCCCGCCGCTGTTGCCGGGCCGTCGTTCTCGAGTCGCAACAGCACGGATACCTGGGATGGAGTCAGGTCTCCCGCATGCCCCTGCTCGCGCAGCCGGCGTTTCAGCTTGCTAAGCAGGGCACGAAGGTCCTGCGCCAAAGCCCGGGCGCGGGAGGATTGATGGTTCTTCGGCTGAGCGTTCATGCCAATCGATTAACAGATAACAAGGTAAACTGTCAAGCTAACCTGCCCAGATAGACTGCCAAATCAACTCGCTCGGCAACACTGTTGGCCTCGTGGCGGGAGGGTGTCGGTCGTTAGCGCGTTTCGCTTGGCCACTGGGGAGCTGGTTGACTGAATGTCCGTGCATGGGCGCAAAACAGCCGGCGTCATGCGGCGCCGAACATCCGCTTCGGGAATCGGTCGACTGGCCATTCAATGACCGCCTTGGATCAAAGCGGAAACGCAAACTGACCCCCCACCAAGCGGTCCGCCTCGCGCAGATGGCATGCTTCGTGCTTCTGGGTACGACGGGCGTTTCCGCTGTTCACCGAGCCGCTCCTTCGGTCCTGCCTGGTAGCCCCATGCGCGAGAAGCGGACCGGCCTTCGCCCACAAATGATGGTGGAGCGCCATGACTTCGTGGTCGTTCACGACGGAATCCTATCCCGATCATCGCCGGCTCGAGGCCTGGCGCGACGCTCTCGGCAAGCTGTCGATCGAGGCGCCGGATGCCGCCGGCGCGCGCGACGTCTTCGCCACGGCGCAGGCGATGGAATCGCCGCTCGGCATCGTCTTTGCGCAGATCGCCTCCGGGCCACAACGGCTCAGCTACAGCGACGATCCCGGCATCATCTGGCTCGCGCTCCATTGCGAGGGGCAGGCGGTGCTGCGCGAGGCCGGCCGAAGCTCACCGATCGCCGTCGGCGATCTCGTCTACGGCACCGCCGGGGCGCCGGCCGAGCTGTTGTTCGCGACCAGCTTTCGCCAGCTCCTGGTGCGCGTCCCGCGCGCGGCGATCGGGGCGCGATTGGTGGCGCCGCCGGCGCCGAGGGTCGGGCGCCTGTCCGGCCGCAGCGGATTGGGGCGGGTCTTCGCGCAGCTTCTCGCTTCGATCGCGGACACCATCGATACGCTCGACGCCGATGCCATCCGGCCGATCGAGGTCGCGGTCGCCGAATTCCTCTCGGTCAGCCTCGCCGGCGACCGCGACGTCGGCACCCTGATGGGCGCCACGGCGACACAGACGGCGACGCTGAACCGCATCTGCCAGAAGATCGAGGCGCGGCTCGGCGATCCCGACCTCGCGCTCGCTTCCGTCGCCGAGCAGGAAGGCGTATCGATGCGCTACCTGCAGAAACTGTTCGAGGCGGCAGGCTCGAGCTTCGGCGAGCATGTGCGGCAGCGACGCCTGGAGCGCTGCCGCCTCGACCTCATGAACCCGCTTTATGCGCGCGACTCGATCACCACGATCTGCTTCCGCTGGGGGTTCAACGACGCCGCCGGCTTCAGCCGCGCCTTCAGCGAGCGTTTCGGCGAGCCGCCGCGCCGCTATCGCCGGAAGATCGCCGGCACCATCTCTGAAGGGGTGCGGCTGCAGCTGGCGCGAGGCTGGCCGCTGGGCCTCGACGGCCGGGCGAAGGCGCCGCGGCCGCTGGCGCCTGCCGCACAAGCGGACGCCAGCCGCGGGTTGCTCGCCAGGGTGGCTTCCGGCGCCGCCGCGCGCGCCGCAGGCGATGGCCGATGGCACCATCTCCCGGCCACCGACAAGACGGTCCATTGGGGCTATTTCAGCCGCTCGCTGCGCCCGGTGCTTCACGTGGAGTCCGGCGACATCGTCACCATCGAGACGCTGACGCAGCATGCCTATGACGACCACGAGCGCATGATCAAGGGCGACCCCGGCGCCGAGAGCGTGTTTCACTGGACGCGGCAGCGCAAGAACATCGACCGCCGGGGCGCCGGCCCGATCGACGCTTCGATCTACGGCCGGGGCGCCGGCGAAGGCTTCGGCGTGCACATCTGCACCGGGCCGATCGCCATCAAGGACGCCATGCCCGGCGACCTCATCGAGGTGCGGATCCTCGATCTGCACCCCCGCCCCTGCGCCAATGAGAGTTTTGCCGGGCGGACCTTCGGCAGCAACGCGGCGGCGTGGTGGGGTTTCCACTACAAGGAGCTGCTGACCGAGCCGCGGCCGCGCGAGGTGGTCACGATCTACGAGATCGGCCGCGCCCTCGACGGCGAGATCGCACGCGCCGTCTATAGTTTCCGCTGGACGCCGCAGACCGATCCGTTCGGCGTCGTCCACTCGACCATCGACTATCCCGGCGTGCCGGTCGATCACGCGACCATCGACAAGCAATTCGGCGTGCTGAAGGAGGTGGAAATCCCCGTGCGCCCGCATTTCGGGGTCATCGGTCTGGCGCCGCGCGAGATCGAGATCGTCGATTCAATCCCGCCGACATCGTCGGGCGGCAATATCGACAATTGGCGCGCCGGCAAGGGGGCGCGGCTCTATCTTCCCGTCGCGGTGCCCGGGGGCCTGCTGTCGGTCGGCGACCCCCACGCATCGCAGGGCGATTCCGAGCTCTGCGGCACCGCCATCGAATGCTCGCTGACCGGCGATTTCCAGCTGATCCTGCATCGGCGGCAGGAGCTCGCCGGCACCAAGCTGGAGGACGTCAACTATCCCTTGCTCGAGACCGCGGACGAATGGGTCGTGCAGGGCTTCAGTCATGCCAATTATCTCGCCGAACTCGGCGAGCGCGCGCAGAGCGAGGTCTATGACAAATCCTCGCTCGACCTGGCGATGAAGGACGCCTTCCGCAAGGCGCGCCGCTTCCTCATGACCGCCGAGCGCCTGTCCGAGGACGAGGCGATCTCGCTGCTCTCGGTCGCCGTGGATTTCGGCGTGACCCAAGTGGTCGACGGCAATTGGGGCGTCCACGGGGTCATTCGCAAGCGCCTGTTCGCCGACGGCCGCCGCTGACTCCCTCTGGCCGGGCGCCGTCGCACAGTCCCCTGCGCCAATGACCATCAAATGCGCAGATCGATCACGAAACGTGCAACATGCTTAAATTTTGTCAGCCTCGCGTTCGGCGAAATTTATTGTTCGCCTGAAAGCAAGCGTCGCGGCCGGCCTCGCTCCTAAGCTCGTCGTCATGCGATGCGGCATGGTCCAGCCATCCGGCATCAGCCGCCAAGGAGAAGGGAGATCGTTCGATGCTGAAGCATTTCATCGATGACAGGTCCGGCGTTCGGGAAGTCGCCCCGATTGCCGGCGCAAAGACCGCGCGTTGGCTGCCGGTCGTGCTCGGAATCCTCTGCGCCGCGGCGGTCGTCGCGCCGCAGCCGGCTTCTGCGGCCGCGCCGGCGGGTTGCCCGCAATTGCAGGCGAAGTATCCGAAGCTGAAGGGCGCGACGCTGGTCGACGCGCTCAATCCCCACACCCCCGGCTACGAAGCGCTCGATCCCAAGGACCCGAGCAAGTACATCGGCTTCGACGTCGACCTCGTCGAGGCGCTGGGCAATTGCCTGGGATTCAGCGTGACCTACAAGCCGGTCGCCTTCGCCGCCCTGCTGCCCACGCTCCAGGCTGGCCAGGCGGACATCGTGATCTCGGACATCTACGCCACCTCGGAGCGCGCCAAGGCGGCCGACTTCATCACCTATTCCAAGGTGTTCGACGGCGTGCTGGTCGCCAAGGGCAACCCCAAGCACATCACCGGCATCAACACGACGATGTGCGGCGACACGGCGGCGGAGAACACCGGTTTCGTCGAAGTGCCGCTGGTGCAGAATCTCGGTGCGCCCTGCAAGGCGGCGGGCAAGCCGGAACCCGCGCTCCAGCTCTATGACAACAACGCCGATTGCATCCAGGCGATCCTGGCCGGCCGCGCCGACACCTATGTCAACGACGTGAACACCGTCGATCAGGCGGTCAAGGCCTATCCCGACAAGCTCGCCAAGGCGGTCGCGGTGACGCTGCCCTATTCGATCGGCATCGCCGTGCCCAAGGACAAGACCGAGTTCCGCGATGCCATCGTGGCGGCGCTCACCGAACTCCAGAAGGCAGGCGTCGAGACCGAGCTGCTCAAGAAATGGTCGCTCGACCCCGGCACCGTCGAAGAGCCCAAGCTCATCACCCACTGATGGATCTGTTCCTCCATTATCTGAGCCTGCCGTACCTGATCCGGGGCGTCGGTTTCACCCTCGGTGTGACCGCCCTGGGCCTGGCCGGCGGGCTACTGATCGGGCTGGCTTTGGCGGGCATGCAACTCTCGCGGTTCTGGTTGCTGTCCGCCATTGCCCGCACCTACACCGTCATCTTCCGCGGCACGCCGCTGATCCTGCAGCTGGTCTTCGCCTACGACGCCTTGCCGCATATCGGGGTGCGCCTCAGCCCGATGGCGGCGGCGGGGCTCGCCCTGGCCTTCAACGAGGCGCCGTTCATTGCCGAGATCCTGCGCGCCGGGGTGCGCGGCGTCGATCCCGGACAGATCGCCGCGGGCCAGGCCCTGGGCATGACTCCGGCAGTGCTGATGCGGCACGTGATCGCGCCGCAGGCGATCCGCATCATGGTGCCGGCGCTCGGCAACGAGACCATCAGCGCGCTGAAGAACTCGTCGCTCGCCTCGGTCATTTCGGTCGAGGAGCTGACGCTCAGGAGCACGCAGCTCGCCTCCTCCACCTTCGACTTCTTTTCCATCTTCTTCGCGTCCGGCGTGATGTACCTGGCCTTGACCGGCGCCGCGAGCGGGCTGCAGCTGATCATCGAGGGCCTGCTCGATCTCGACCGCCCGGCGCCGCGCGAGCGCCTGCGTCGCCTGCTGCCGTGGCATCGCGCCGACACCGTCCCGGTGCCCTCGACGGCGCCTCAGGCGCTGCCCTCCGACCTGCCGGACGCCGCCGCGACGCCGCGTTTTGCCGCGGCGCCGATGCCGGCGCGCCCCGCGCGCTCCGCCGCGCCGGCGCGCGGCAAGCCGATGGTGGAGGTCCGCGACTTGCGCAAGCGCTATGGCACGCAGAGCGTGCTCGACGGCCTCGATCTCACCGTCCACGCCGGCGAAGTGGTGGCGCTGCTCGGCCTCAGCGGCTCCGGCAAGAGCACGCTGCTCAGATGCATCAACCATCTGGAGGACTGGGACTCCGGCACCGTGCGGGTCGGCGGCCGCCGTCTCGGATTCCGCGAGGACGGCCGGCGATTGGCGCCGAGCGCGGTGGCGCGAGAGCGCGCCAGCACCGGCGTCGGCATGGTGTTCCAGCAGTTCAACCTGTTCAGTCACCTGAGCGCGCGGGAAAACGTGGCGGGGCCGCTGCGCTGGGTGCACGGCATGTTCCGGTCGGACGCCGACCGGCGCGCGCGCGAGCTGCTCGAGCGCGTCGGCCTGAGCCATCGGGCCGATGCGCTGCCGCGGCACATGTCCGGCGGCCAGCAGCAGCGCGTGGCGATCGCGCGGGCGCTGGCCCCGCACCCCAGCGTCCTGCTGCTCGACGAGCCGACCTCGGCGCTGGATCCGGAGCTGGTCAACGAGGTGCTCGAGGTGATCCGGCGGTTGGCGGTCGAAGACGGCCAGACCATGATCATCGCCACGCATCAGCTGCGCTTCGCCTACGAAGTGGCGGACCGCGTGGTGTTCCTCAGCGGCGGGACGATCATCGAAGAGGGCCCCGCCCACGAGGTCCTGACGCGCGCCCGGCATCCGCTGACCAGCCGCTTCCTCCAGGCGATGGGCGCGGAGCGCGTGCTGGAACACTCGTCCGAACGCGGCCAAGAGCACCGTCCGGCGAGCTAGCACCGATCCGGTCTCCTCCCATGCTTCAAGGAACCCGCCCGCACCATCGTCGCAAACCCGCAACAGGCTGGCGCCCAGCGCACGCCGCTCCACGAGGTTACGCATGAGGCACCATACGCTCCCCGTCTCGCCGGCCACGGTCCACTGGGGATATTTCAGCAAGGCGGTGGCACCGGCCTTGACCCTGCGCTCCGGCGACCGCGCCACGATCGAGACCCTGACCCACCATGCCGGCGACGATTACGAGCGCATGATCGCCGGCGACCCCGGCGCGGAGAGCATCTTCCGCTGGACCCGCGAGCACAAGGCGGTGGCCCGGCGCGGTGCCGGTCCGACCGAAGGTCCCTTCCGGCGCGGCTCAGGCGAAGGGATCGGCGTGCATCTGCTGACCGGCCCGGTGGCCGTCGAAGAGGCCGAACCGGGAGACGTTCTGGAGGTGCGCATCCTCGACGTCCGGCCGCGCCCGAGCCGGCACGCCAGCCATGCCGGACGCTGCTTCGGCTCCAACGCCGCGGCCTCCTGGGGTTTCCACTACCACGACCTGATCGAGGAACCGAAGCCGCGCGAGGTCGTCACCATCTTCGAGCTGGATACCTCGGACGAGCCGTGCGCGCGGGCGGTCTACAACTATGTCTGGACGCCGCAGACCGATCCGGACGGCGTCGTGCACCCGACGATCGACTATCCCGGCGTGCCGGTGGACCATCGCTCCGTGCGGCGGCGCGAGAACATCCTGCGGAACGTCAAGGTGCCGGCGCGGCTGCATTTCGGCACCATGGGTCTGGCGCCGGCGGAAGCCGATTTCGTCAGCTCCATCCCACCCGGCTACACCGGCGGCAACATCGACGATTGGCGCATCGGCAAGGGCGCCCGGATGTACTATCCGGTCGCGGTCGCCGGCGGCTATTTCTCGGTCGGCGATCCCCATGCCGCCCAGGGCGACAGCGAGCTCGGCGGCACCGCCATCGAGGCCTCGCTGACCGGCGAGTTCGAATTCGTCCTGCACAAGCGGCGCGCGCTCGGCGGCACGCCGCTGGAGGGGTTGACCCATCCGCTGCTGGAGACCGACCAGCAATGGTCGGTCTACGGCTTCACCTTCCCCAACTACCTGGCCGCGCTCGGGCCCAACGCGCAGATCGAGGTCGCGCAACACGCCAGCCTCGACAAGGCGATGCGCGACGCCTTCCGCAAGCTGCGCCGCTTCCTGATGACGGTGCATCGGCTGAGCGAGGACGAGGCGATCGCGCTGATGTCGGTGGCGGCGGATTTCGGCGTCACCCAGGTCGTGGACGCCAATTGGGGCGTGCACGGCTCGATCCGCAAGAGCGTCTTCACCTGACGGGGGCCGGCATGCAGTTCCATATGATCGCCGGCGGCCCCCGGCCGGTGGCGCCCTTCAGCCACGCGGTCGAGACCGAGGGATTCGTCTTCGTTACCGGCCAGATGCCGGACTCGCCGGCGGCGCCCGGCGTGCTGCCCGACGGCATCGTCGGCCAGACCCATGCGGTGATCGCCAATCTGCGGACGGTGCTGGCGGGGCTCGGCCTGGGTCTCGAGCACGTCGTCATGGCGCGCGTCTACCTGACCCGGTTCAAGGAGGACTACGCGGCAATGAACGAGGCCTATCGCGGCTATTTCGCCGAGGGCCGCCTTCCCGCCCGCACCTGCGTCGGCGTGACCGGCCTCGCCTATGGCGCGCTGATCGAGATCGACCTGGTGGCGCGCCGCCCGGCGTAGTATCGGCTATCGTAAATGGGCGACTCGCCCCACCTCTCCCCAACCCTCTCGGCCCGCCGGGCCGGAGCGGGCTGGCCCCGCGTAGCGGGAGGGTGAGGTGCGGGCCGGACGCGCCAGCGCGATCTCGTTCACCAGCTTGTTGGTGATCGCCTCGCCGAAGGAAGTGAAGTCCTGCACCACCAGCAGGAAGCTGCCGGGACCACCGACGACATTCTGCCGGTAGTATTCCGGCAGCCCTTCCGGCGGCTGGGTGTGAGCGAAATAGCCGGGATTGGGATGCTCGTTGATGATGGCGAGGCCGTTGACGGTGATGCCGGCATCGAGCGTCTCGGCGCGCGCGTCGAGCACCGAGCGGCCGGAATTGTTGGTGCCGTCGCCGGAGACGTCGATGATGCGCCGGTCGGCGGCGACGCCGGATTTGGCGAAATAGGCGCGGGCGAAATCGAGCGCGGCGCTGATCGAGGTGCGGCCGACGAAGGAGCGCGGCGCGTCGAGCAGGATCGCGGCAAAGCTCGCGGCGCTCTCGCCGTCGCGGATCACGGTCCAATCCGCCACCACCTGCTGCTCCTCGGGTCCGGACCACTCGACGAAGCAGAGCGCCACGGCGCCATGCGGTCCCGCCGCGATCGCCTGCAGCACCCGCGCATTGGTCACCGCCGCGGCATAGCCCTGGCGCTGCAGCTTGAATTCGTCGTCGTCGACGCTGCGCGAGACGTCCGCCGCCAGCACCAGGGCCACGTCGACGCTTTCGGCGCGCGCCGCGGGGGCGGCCAAACACAGCATCGCGGCGCACGCCGCCGCAGCGAGGATCGAGCGCACCGGCGCCTCCTCTTGACGACGCGATCAGCATAAGCCGCGTGCGGCGCCGAGGGAAGCGCGCGGGCGCGGGGCTGCCGGCGATCGCGGCGATCGGCTATAGCAACCCCATGGCGCCCCGCGATCTCGCCTCCTGGTCGAGCCTGCTGCCGGTGGGCGAGGCCTTGCCCGCACTCGCCGCCGCACTCGCCGGTGCCGGCGCCGCGGTGCTGCAGGCGCCGCCCGGCGCCGGCAAGACGACGCTGGTGCCGCTGGCGCTGCTCGACGCGCCCTGGCTCAAGCGCCGGCGCATCGTCATGCTCGAGCCGCGGCGGCTGGCGACCCGGGCGGCGGCGCGGCGCATGGCGGAGATGCTGGGCGAGCCGGTCGGCGCGACGGTGGGATACCGCACCAGACTCGATACGCGCATCGGCACCGCGACCCGCATCGAGGTGGTGACCGAAGGCGTCCTGCTGCGCCTCATCCAGGACGACCCGTCGCTCGACGGCATCGGCCTCGTCATCTTCGACGAGTTCCACGAGCGCAACCTCGATGGCGACCTCGCCTTGGCGCTGGCGCTGGAGACGCGGCGGCATCTGCGCGAGGAGCTGCGCCTCCTGGTGATGTCCGCCACGCTCGACGGCGAGCCGGTGGCGCGGCTGCTCGGCGGCGCGCCGGTGGTCACCAGCACCGGGCGCAGCTTTCCGGTCGATCTCGTCCATCTCGAGCGGCCGCCACCGGAGCGGCTCGAAGCCGCCATCGCCGCGACCGTCCGCCGCGCACTCGCGGAGGAGACCGGCAGCCTGCTGGTGTTCCTTCCCGGCGGCGCCGAGATCCGCCGCGTCGAACGGCTCGTCGCCGCGGCCGAGCGGGGCGCGGAAATCGTCATCGCTCCGCTCTACGGCGACCTGCCGCAAGGAGCGCAGGACGCGGCGATCGCCGCGCCGCCGCCGGGCCGTCGCAAGCTGGTGCTCGCCACGCCGATCGCCGAGACCAGCCTCACCATCGAGGGCATCCGCGTCGTCATCGACAGCGGGTTGCGCCGCGCGCCGCGCTTCGATCCCGCCAGCGGCATGACGCGGCTGGAGACGGTGCGGATTTCGCAGGCTTCGGCCGAGCAGCGCCGCGGCCGCGCCGGGCGGCTCGCGCCGGGCATCTGCTACCGGCTGTGGCGCGAGGCCGAACAGGCGCAGCTACGTCCCTTCACCGCGCCGGAGATGCTCGAGGCCGATCTCGCGCCGCTGGCGCTGGAGCTGGCGCGCTGGGGCGCCGGCGATCCCGCCGCGCTCGGCTGGCTCGATCCGCCGCCCGCCGCCGCTTTCGCGCAAGGCCGCGAGCTGCTGCGCGAGCTGGGCGCGCTCGATGCGGCCGGCCGCATCACCGCCCATGGCCGCGCCATGACCGCCATCGGCCTCCATCCCCGTCTCGCCCATATGGCACTCGTCGCGCGCGAGCGCGGCCAGGGCCGGCTCGCCGCCGAGATCGCCGCACTGCTCGGCGAGCGCGATATCCTCAAGGCGGCGCCGGGCCGGCGCGACGCCGATCTCAGGCTGCGCCTGGAATTGCTGCGCGACCCGGCCGGAGCGCGCCAGCTCTTCCCGGGATTCGCCCTCGACCGCGGCGCGGCCGAGCGCGCGCGCCAATCCGCGCGGCAGCTTCAGCGACAGCTTCGCCTGCGCGACGCGGCGACGGCGCCGCCCGGCGACGCTGGCCGGGTGCTGGCGCTGGCCTATCCCGACCGCATCGCCCAGCGCCGCCCCGGCGCGCCCGGGCAATTCCGCCTCTCCGGCGGAAGCGGCGCCGAGCTGCCGCCGGCCGATCCGCTGGCCGCCGAGGAATTCCTGGCCGCGGCCGAGCTCGACGGCGAGCGGCGCGTCGCCCGCATCTTCCTCGCCGCGCCGCTGTCGCGGACCGAGATCGAGGAGGATTTCGCGGCGGCGATCGAGACCGTAGAGAGCATCGCCTGGGACAGCCGCGAGCAGGCGGTGCGGGCGCGCCGGCAGGAGCGGCTCTTTGCGCTGGTGCTGAAGGACGAGCCGCTGCTTGCGCCGGCGCCCGAGCGCGTCGCCGCCGCGATGCTGGACGGCATCCGCGAGCTCGGCCTTGCCGCGCTCCCCTGGCGCGCCGAGGCCGAGGCGCTGCGCCGGCGCGTGCTCTTCCTGCGCCGCCTGGAGGGCGATGCGGCATGGCCCGATCTCGACGATGCGGCACTGCTGGCGAGCCTCCCGGATTGGCTCGGCCCCTCTCTCGCCGGCATCACGCGCCCGGCGCAGCTCGAGCGCCTCGACCTCCGCGACATCCTCGGTGCCCGGCTGAGCTGGGAGCAGCGGCAGGCGCTCGACCGGTTGGCTCCCACCCACATCGCCGTGCCCAGCGGCTCGCGCCTGCCGATCGATTACGGCGCCGGCGAGGTGCCGGTGCTGGCGGTGCGGCTGCAGGAGCTGTTCGGCGCGCGCGACACGCCGGCCATCGCCGGCGGCCGGATCAAGCTGCTGCTCCACCTGCTGTCGCCGGCCGGCCGGCCGCTGCAGGTGACGCGCGACCTCGGAGGCTTCTGGCAGGGCAGCTACCCCGCCGTGCGCGGCGAGATGCGCGGCCGCTATCCCAAGCATCCCTGGCCCGAGGACCCGCTCGCCGCGCCGCCGACCGCGCGGGCGAAGCGGCGCGCGCACTGACCGCAAAGCGTCCACGCCATTCTTGGACAAATCAAGAACACCCTCCCCGTCGTCGCCTGTCAACCTCGTGCTGGGCCATATGGCGTTCGCTCGCTGTTGGTCCTAAGGTGCGGCCCCTTCGCCCAGGGGCGGCGAACGGGTTCGGGCGGGTAACGGGGCCATGACACAGACGACGGTGAACGGCACGCCCTCCGCGGCGGAAAAGATGCGTCAGAACCTCATCGTCGGTGCGCTCGGCGTGGTCTACGGCGATATCGGCACCTCGCCGCTCTATACCGTCAAGCAGTGCTTCGAGGACGTGCGCAGCGTCACGCCGGGCGCGATCTTCGGCATTCTGTCGCTGATCGCCTGGGCGCTCTTCGTCGTCGTTACGCTCAAATACGTCATCGTCATCATGCGCGCCGACAACCGTGGCGAAGGCGGCATCCTGGCGCTCACCGCGCTGGCGTTGCGCGCCACCGGCCGCGGCTCGGCCGGCTACGGCTGGATCCTCGCCGCCGGGCTGGTCGGCGCCTCGCTGTTCTATGGCGACGGCGTCATCACCCCGGCGATCTCGGTGCTCTCCGCGGTCGAAGGGCTCAAGGTGGCGACGCCGCTGTTCGAAGCCTACGTCCTGCCGATCACCATCGTGCTGCTCGGCGCGCTCTTCATCATGCAGCGGCACGGCACGGCGCGGGTCGGCGATTTCTTCGGCCCGATCATGGTGCTGTGGTTCGTCATCATCGCCGTCCTCGGCCTCATCCAGATCGTCCACCAGCCGGGCATCCTGCGCGCCCTCAACCCGTTCTACGGCGTGAGCTTTCTGCTCGCCGACCCGGGCCGCGGCTTCGTCCTGCTGGGGGCGGTGGTGCTGGCGGTGACCGGCGCCGAGGCGCTTTACGCCGATATGGGCCATTTCGGCGCGCAGCCGATCCGGCGCGCCTGGCTCTACTTCGTGTTCCCGGCGCTGCTGTTCAACTATTTCGGGCAGGGCGCGCTGCTGCTCGGGGCGCACAGCGCCGAGGCAATCCAGCGCGTGCTCGACAACCCCTTCTATCGCCTGGCGCCGGATTGGGCGCTCTATCCGCTGGTGATTCTCGCTTCCGCCGCCACGGTGATCGCCTCGCAGGCGGTGATTTCCGGCGCCTTCTCGATGACCCGCCAGGCGGTGCAGCTGGGATACCTGCCCCGCCTCGAGGTCCGCCACACTTCCGAGCAGGAGATCGGCCAGATCTACGTGCCCCGGGTCAACCTCTTCCTGCTGATCGCGGTGGTGGGCCTGGTGTTGGGATTCCGTACCTCCGACAATCTCGGCGCCGCCTACGGCATCGCCGTCACCGGCACGATGAGCATCACCACCGTGCTCGCCTTCGTCTACATGTACGGCGTGCGGCGCTGGCATCCCGGCGCCGCCGCGCTCATGTTCGGCTTCTTCCTCGCCGTCGACCTCGCCTTCTTCGGCGCCAACATGCTGAAGATCGAGGAAGGCGGCTGGTTTCCGCTGGTCGTCGCCGCGGTGGTCTACATCGTCATGATCACCTGGCGGTCGGGCCGGCAGGTGCTGGTGCGCGAGCGCGAGCGCGATGCGCTGCCGCTGGAGACCTTCATCGCCACGCTGCGCCCCGACCGGCCGCCGCGCGTCCCGGGGACGGCGGTGTTCATGACCGGCAACATCACCATCGTGCCCAACGCGCTCCTGCACAATCTCAAGCACAACAAGGTGCTGCACGAGCGGGTGGTGCTGATGACGGTGCATACCGAGGACTTTCCGCATGTCGGCGACGAGCAGCGCCTCGAAATCCGCCACCTCGAGCAGAACATCCACACCATCACGCTGCACTACGGCTTCATGGATCAGCCCAACATTCCGCGCGGGCTCGCCCAGTGCCGCGCCATGCAGTTCCATTTCAACCTGCTCGAGACGTCCTTCTTCGTCGGCCGCGAGAAGATCGTGACCGGCAAGCGCACCCAACTCTGGCGCTGGCGCAAACGGCTGTTCATCTTCATGTCGAACACCATGCTCGACGCGACCGAGTTCTTCCGCATCCCCACCAACCGCGTCATCGAGCTCGGCGGCCAGATCGAGATCTAAGCGGCGAACGCCCGCCGGGCGTTCGTCCGCGGCGGCTCCCGAAGGAGAATAGCCCGCCCGGTGCGGGCTCTCGCGGTTGCAAGGGCAACCGCTGGCGCCCGCCGGCGACGACGCTTTGCATCGCGCTAGGCTCGAACTTTGTCGCCTGCCATCCGTTGATTGCTGTAGCGCCGGCGCCGTTGCGACGCCGGGAGTCGCACGGTCAATGAGGAACGAACTATGCCCTTCGACGGTACCGGCCATGAAGGCCGCATCGAAGTCCTCGACAAGATGGACAAGATCCTCGATCTGCTGGCCCGCGAGGACCGCTGGTGCAAGCAGCAGCTCAGGTCCTATGACGGGCGGCGGTGCATCCTCGGCGCCATGATGGCGGTGGATGCGACGATCGCGCTGAAAGAGCCGATCCTGATGGCGATCAAGCAGGTCACCGGCCGCGATTACCTGCGGATCGAGATGTTCAACGACCATCCGCTGACGACGCATGCGCTGGTGCTGCAAGTGCTGCACCAGGCGCGCGACAATGTCATCAACGGCATGCTGGTCCGCGTTCCCCCGCCGGTTTCCGCAACCGCCGGGACGGGCTGGACGGGCGCGCTCAAGCCCTGGGCCCAGCTGCGCCGCCTGTTCACCTGATCGGCAGGGCCTGGGCGGCGCGCACCTCCCGCCGGAGGCGCGCTGCCGCGGCCACCTGCCGGGTCACTCGGTTGTGGAACCGTGCGCCGGGGTCGTCCGCAGCGGCAGCTCGCGCAGGAACAGCGCGGCGACGACGCTCAGCGCCATGATCCCGGCGGCGACGGCGAAGACCAGGTGGAAGGCGCCCACCAACGCGGGGATCAGCAATGCGCGCTGCGCAACCGAGAGGTGCGCCGCCGCGTCCGGGCCGCCCTGCAGCACGTCCGGGCCAAGCCCGCCACCGGCGGCGGCAAGCCCGCGGGCGAGCGCCGCGAGGAAGAGCGACCACAAGATCGCCGCGCCGAACGAGCCGCCGAGCGAGCGAAAGAAGGCGACGGTGGAGGTGGCGACACCGATATCACGCGCCTCGGCGGCGTTCTGCACCGCCACCAGCATCACCGGCATCGACATGCCGATGCCGATGCCGAGCATGCCCATATGGATCATCGCCATCGCCGGCGCCGTCGCCTCGGTCATCCCCGCCAGCAGCGCGAAGGCCAGCGTCGCGGCGGAAAGGCCGATCAGCGGATAGATCTTGTAGCGGCCGGTGCGTCGCATCCTCTGGCCGGCGGTGAAGGCGCCGACCACCGTACCGCCCATCAGCGGGATCAGCAGCACGCCGGAATCACCGGCGCCGACGCCGGTGACGAGCTGCAGGAAGACCGGCAGCAGCACGATGCCGCCGAACATCGCCGCCGAGACGATGAAGCTCGCAAGACTGGCGACGCCGATCACCGCATTGGCGAAGAGCCGCGGCGGCAGCACAGGCTCGGGCGCGCGCAGCTCCTGCAGGATGACAGCCACCAGCAGCGGCGGCGCCAGCGCGATCAGCCCGAGCAGCCGCGGCGAGGTCCAGGCATAGCTTGTCCCGCCCCAGGTGACGATCAGCAGCAGATCGGTCACCGCCAGCGTGAGCAGCGCCGCGCCGAGATAGTCGATGCGGCGCCGGGTGCGGCGGGTCACCAGCGCGGCCAGCGCCCGCCGGCACAGCACGAAGGCGGCGACGCCGATCGGCAGGTTGATCCAGAACACCCAGCGCCAGCTCAGATAGTCGACGAAGAGGCCGCCCAGCACTGGCCCGCCGACGCTGGCGGTCGCCCAGACGCCGCTCAGATAGGCCTGGTAGCGCCCGCGCTCGCGCGGCGAGATGACGTCGGCGATGATCGCCTGCGCCATGCTGATAAGCCCGCCGCCGCCCAGCCCCTGCAGGCTGCGGGCGGCGATCAGCTCCGGCATGGTCTGCGCCAGGCCGCACAGCGCCGAGGCGAGGACGAAGAGGGCGATCGCGATCTGCAGCAGCAGCCGCCGGCCATAGAGGTCGCTGAGCTTGCCGTAGATCGGCGTCGAGGCGGTCGCGGTCAGGAGATATCCGGCGACGATCCAGGAGAGATGCTCGAAGCCGCCGAGCTCGCCGGCGATCGCCGGCAGCGCGGTGGTGACGATGCTCTGGTCGAGCGCGGCCAGCATCATCCCCAGCAGGATGCCGCTGAGGATGCCCAGGATTTCGCGGTGGCTGAAGGATCGGCCCTCGACCGCTCCGGGCTCGATCACGATGACTGCTCCGCGCCGCGTGGAGGGGCATAGCTAACGCAAAGCGCGCCGGCCGTCCAACCGGCCGCCGCCACCTCCCCTTTAACGGGTATATAATCTGTTAATTTCTCTGAATCGTCCGCCCGGCGGCGGCGGCGAGCGGCATCTTGTGCAGGGGCGGCCCGGCAGGCTAAGCCAGCGCCATGGAACCCGCCGACAGCCCCAGCGACAGCAGCAAGCTCCATGTCAGCACCCTGCTGATCGCCTCCGAGCGGGCGCTCACCAACGCCCTTGACGAGCTGGGATTTGCCGAGGACGACGACCGCGTCATCCAGCACGAGGGGCGGCTCGCCTTCCTCACCTGCAGCCACGACGCGGATTGCGATGATCTCTTTGCGCTGATCTCCGAGCTGGCGGCCCGCGGCGAGACCTGGGAGCTGCAGTTTCGGGTCGATACCGGGGAGGGCCGCGCCGTCTTCCAGCGCCTGGCGCGCCATCAGGCGGTCGAGGCGGTCGATGCCGAGCTGCCGCCGGAGACCGAGGAGTCGGACAAGGAGCTGCCGCTCCACGACATCGACGAAGAGCGCGGCCGCGCCACCCTGAAGAAGGCGCTGAACCGGGTCGACGCCGCCGCCGTCTTCGCCACCATCCGCTCCGGGCCCGGCGGCCGGGCGACCGCGGTGATCCTGCGCCGCAACCCGCGCCGGGCGCTCGCCATGGCGACGGCAACCGACGAAGCGAGCCTGCGTGGCGCGCTCCGCGAGATCCTGCCCAACGTCATGTTCTCGGTGGCGATGAAACCGCCGAGCTGAGCGCCTGCCCGGGAGGGCGATGACGCGCGACAACAATCTCGACGCGCTGCGCCTTCTCGCCGCCGGCGCGGTGCTGTTCTCGCATTCCTTTCTCATCGCCGAAGGGACCGAGCGGCACGAGCCGCTGATGATGCTCACCGGCGGCGAGAGCAAGCTGGGGCTGGTCGGCGTCTTCATCTTCTTCGCCATCAGCGGTTTTCTGGTCAGCGAAAGCTACGACCGGACGGCATCGCCGCTGCGCTTTCTCGCCAAGCGCGCGCTGCGCATCTTTCCCGGGCTCTTCGCCGCCCTCCTGGTCGCCGCCTTCCTCATCGGCCCCGTCGTCACCCGGCTGCCGCTCGGCGACTATCTGAGCCGCGACGCGGTCTACCGCTATGTCGTCGGCAACACCCTGCTGAACCTGACCACGCACGAACTGCCCGGCGTGCTCTTCGTCGACAACCCGATCGGCCTCGAGGTCAACGGCTCGCTGTGGACGCTGCGCTACGAGTTCATGATGTATCTGCTGGTGCTGGGCCTGGGGGCGGCGCGGCTGCTGCGCTGGGGCGCGTTGCTGCCGCTGCTGGCGCTCGGTCTGGCCTATCCCTATGTCCCCGCCCTTGCCTTCCTCGACGCCTTCGGCTGGCTGCTGCCCTTCTTCGTCATCGGCATGCTGCTCTACACGCTGCGCGACCGCGGCGTCTTCGACGGCCGCCTGGCGCTGCTCGCCGTGGCAGGGCTGGCGCTGAGCGTGCCGCTGCACCGGTTCAACGCGGGATTTGCCGTCTGCGGCGGCTATCTCGCGCTTTATCTCGCCCGCGACCGCCGCCTGCCGGTGGTACCGGCAACCCGCTTCGGCGATCTCTCTTACGGCCTCTACATCTATGGCTGGCCGGCCGAGGCGACGGCGATGTATGCCAGCGGCGGTCGGGCGAGCTGGTGGCAGGTGTTCCTGGCGGGGCTGGCCCTGGCCGCGCCGGCGGCCTTCCTCTCCTGGCGCTTCGTCGAGGAGCCGATGCTCCGCCTGAAGCCGCGCGGCGCGCCACGGCGGCGCGCCGCCGAGGCCACGCCGACGATCAGCGCGACAGCATCGCCAGCGCCTGCCCTTCCGCGACCTGATCGCCCGCTTTGACCAGCACGGCCCTGACGGTGCCCGCCGCCGGCGACAGCACCGGCAGCTCCATCTTCATCGCTTCGACAATGGCGACCTCGTCGCCTTCGGCGATGCGCGCGCCGGCGGCCACCGCGACGCGCAGCACCACGCCCGCCACCTCCGACCGCACCGGCATCTCCGCCATGCTTCGCCCTTTCCACGCTGCGGCGGCAGCGTATCCGCGGCAGGGTGCAGCTGGCAAGCGCACCCTTCTTGCCTGTGATGAACGTCACACCTCCGGCCGCCATGGACATGGCCAAATGCGCGCACGGAAAGCCTTGACGCTTTCCGTTCCCAAACTAGGCCCCGCCGTCCCCGGCGGCGGGGCGTTCTTTCTCGAGGCGCCCGGATCGCGCTTGGCACGGCGGCGGCGGTGAGCTATGGCGCCGGCATGGCCACCGAGATTCCCTTTCACCGCGAGATCGCCTTCGATTACGGCGTCGCCGAACGGGTCAGCCCGCTGATCCGCCGGGTGGTGGCGCGCAACCCCAGCCCCTTCACCTTCAAAGGCACCGGCACCTACCTCGTCGGGCGCGGCCAGGTGGCGATCATCGATCCCGGCCCCGATCTCGCCCAGCATGTCGAGGCGCTGCTCGCCGCGGTGCGCGGCGAGACCGTGACGCATATCCTCGTCACCCATACCCATATCGACCATTCGCCGGCGGCGGCGGCGATCAAGCGCGCGACCGGCGCGCCGACCTACGGCTTCGGGCGGCACGGCTCAGGCCGCGCCGAGGACCGCAGCGGCGTCGGCGGCGTCACCGAGGAAGGCGGCGACCACGCCTTCGTCCCGGACGTGACCTTGCGCGAGGGCGATGCGGTCGACGGGCCGGGCTGGCGGCTCGAGGCCGTGCATACGCCCGGCCATACCTCGAACCATCTCTGCTTCGCGCTGGCCGAGGAGCGCGCGCTGTTCTCGGGCGATCACGTGATGGGCTGGTCGACCAGCGTCATCGCGCCGCCCGACGGCGACATGGCGGCCTACATGCGCTCGCTCGACAAGCTGATGCGGCGCGACGACGTGCTCTACTGGCCGACCCACGGGCCGTCGATCCCCGACCCCAAGCCCTTCGTGCAGGCCTTCATCGCCCACCGGCAGGAGCGCACGGCCGCCATCCTGGCGCGGCTGGCGCAAGGCGACGAGACGATTCCGGCGATCGTCGACCAGGTCTATGTCGGGCTCGACCCGCGGCTCAAGGGCGCGGCCGGCCGCTCCGTCCTCGCCCATCTCGTCGAACTCGTCGAGCGCGGCAAGATCGACAGCGACGGCGCGCCGACGCTCGGCGCCCGCTACCGCCTCAGGCGCTGACGCGCCGGCCGGCGAGACCGTCGCTTTATTTGGTTAATATTTGCCGCCGGCGAATCGTCCGGGAAATCGGCAAATAAATCGCCGCGCGCCGGCCGCCGCGGCAGCACCGGACGGCCTCGCCGCCATCCCGGAAAACCTGATTTCCCAGGCATTTCCGCGCAGTCACGGCGGCGTTCGCGGATGGTCGCCGCTTTGACTTGCCCGCGACAAAAAACTGTCACCGAAGCGTGATAGCAAGCTCCCGAAGCAACCCCTTCGAGGAGCGCATGCAGCTTCTAGCACCGGATCGCCGCTTCCGCTCGGCGATGAAGCAGGGCTGGACCCGGCTCATCAGCGCGACGCGGCCGCGCAACCGCCTCTCCCTTCGCCGGCATCGCCGGCCTTCACCCCTTCACGTTCCGCTTCCCGAAACCGTCCTGGCCATCGATCCCGTGGCGCTCACCGTGCTTGCCGTCAACCGGCTGGGCCCGGCGACGCTGCGCACCGTGGCGAACGGACGGCCGCTGACCGTGACCGTGCCCGATGCGCGGGTCGGCGAGATCTTCCGCGCGGCGCTGGCGGAGATGCAGAAGACCCGATCGACCGACCGGCTGATCGACATCGTAATCGCCGGCGACAGCATCAATGCCGGACGCGCCGTCGCCCGTGCTTGACGCGCATCCAGCGCGTCGCCGGCGTGCCGCGCCGGCCGGCGACCGCGGCGTCTTCTTCCGCCATTGGCTGCGCAATCCGCTCGGCATCGGCGCGCTGCTGCCGAGCGGCGCCAAGGTGGCGCGCGGCATGGCGCGCGAATTGCGGCTCGATCAGCCCGGCACGATTCTCGAGCTCGGCGGCGGCACCGGCGGCGTCACGCGCGGCATCCTCGGCGCCGGCTGCCCGATCGAGCGGCTCGTGGTGGTCGAGCGCGAGCCGGCTCTCGCGCGCTATCTCGAGCGCCGCTTCGCCGGCCTGCGCGTCATCTGCGGCGATGCCTGCGAGGCCGAGAGCCTGCTCGCCGCCGCCGGCGTCGAGCGGCTGACCACGGTGGTCTCGAGCCTGCCGATCAAGTGGTTCCCGCGCGCGGCACAGCGCGCCGTGCTCGACGCCTGCTTCCGCCGGCTCGGCCCCGAGGGCAGCTTCGTCCAGCTCACCAACGCTCTGGCCTCGCCGATCCCGGCGGCGGCACTCGACCTCGCGGGCGAGGAAGTGATGCGCATCTGGGCGCATTTCCTGCCGGTGCAGATCTGGCGCTACCGGCGGCCGCGCCGCGGCGCCGCGGCCGCCTCGTGACGATGCTGCCGCAGCAGTTCCGCACCATCTGGATTTCCGACGTGCATCTCGGCACGCGCGGCTGCAAGGCCGAGTTCCTGCTCGACTTCCTGCGCCACACCGAGTCCGAATACCTCTACCTCGTCGGCGACATCGTCGATGGCTGGCGCTTGAGGCGCTCGTGGTACTGGGCGCAGAGCCACAACGACGTCATCCAGAAGGTGCTGCGCAAGGCGCGCAAGGGCACCAAGGTCATCTACGTCCCGGGCAACCACGACGAATGGCTGCGCGACTATACCGAGCTGCAACTGGGCGGCGTCTGGCTGCTCGACCAGGTGGTGCACGTCACCGCCGACGGACGCAAGCTGCTGGTGCTGCACGGCGACGCCTTCGACGGCGTCGTGCGCTACGCGCGATGGCTGGCGCTGCTCGGCGACTGGGCCTATACCGCGGTGCTCCAGTTCAATCACTACTTCAACGTGGTGCGCCGGCGCTTCGGCTATCCCTACTGGTCGCTCTCCGCCTATCTCAAGAGCCGCGTCAAGAACGCGGTCGAATTCGTCAGCAACTTCGCCGACGCCATCGCCGACGAAGCGAAGAAGCGCGGCGTCGACGGCGTCGTCTGCGGTCATATCCATCAGGCCGAGATGCGCAGCATCGGCGGCGTGCTCTATTGCAACGACGGCGATTGGGTCGAAAGCTGCACCGCGCTGGTCGAGCACGAGGATGGCCGGCTGGAGATCCTGCGCTGGGCCGAGCTGCGCGCGCTCGACCCGCTGGCCTTGCGCAACGGCAAGCAGCGCGAGCTGGTGACGGTGGGCGCGGACGGATCGTGAGGATCGCTCTCGTCAGTGACGCCTGGGCGCCGCAGATCAACGGCGTCGTCCGCACGCTGACCATGCTGATGCGCGAGCTGGGCAAGCGCGGCCACGAGGTGGTGCGCATCACGCCCGATCTCTTCCGCACGCTGCCCTGCCCCACCTATCCCGAGATCCGCCTGGCGATCCATCCCGGCCGGCGCGTCGCCGACATGATGGCGGCGGCGCGTCCGGACGCCATCCACATCACCACCGAGGGGCCGCTCGGCATCGCCGCGCGGCGCTATTGCCTGCGGCGCGGCTACGGCTTCACCACCGCCTTCCACACGCGCTTTCCCGAATACGTCGCGGCGCGCTTCTGCGTGCCGCTGTCGCTGAGCTATGCGCTGATGCGGCGCTTCCACGCGCCGTCGCGCGGCGTGATGGTGGCCACCGACACGGTGCGCAACGAGCTGGCCGCGCGGGGCTTCGGCAATTTGCGGCGCTGGAGCCGCGGCGTCGATGCCGAGGTCTACGATCCCGCGCTGCGCGGCGCGCTGGACGGGCTGGCGCGGCCGATCTTCCTCTCCGTCGGTCGCGTCGCGGTGGAGAAGAACTTCGAGGCGTTCCTGAAGCTCGACCTGCCGGGCTCCAAGGTGGTGGTCGGCGACGGGCCGCTGCTGGAGACGCTGCGCCGCCGCCACCCCGAGGCGCATTTCCTCGGCAAGCGCGAGGGACGCGAGCTGGCGCGCGTCTACGCCTCGGCGGACGTCTTCGTCTTCCCGAGCCGCACCGACACCTTCGGGCTGGTGCTGCTGGAAGCGCTCGCCTCGGGCCTGCCGGTCGCGGCCTATCCGGTGCCGGGACCGCTCGACGTCATCGGCGGCAGCGGCGCGGGCGTGCTCGGCGAGGATCTCGGCCGCGCCGCGCTCGCCGCGCTCGACATTCCGCGCGAGCACTGCCGCACGCATGCGCTGCGCTATACCTGGACCGCCTCGGCCGATCAGTTCGTCGACAATCTCTGGCCGCTCGAGGCCTAAGGCGGCAAGAGAATCGCCGGCTGTCGCGCGGGCTCTCGCGGCTGCACGAGCAACCGCTGTCGCCCGCCAGCGACGACGCCGCGCGTCACGCTAGAGCACCCGCCAGTCCTTCGTTCCCGGCTCCGCATTGTGGAAGGCGATCGGCCCCATGCCGCAGATGGCGATGACCGCCGGCTCCGTGCCGCCTTTCTTCACCCCATCATAGTGCGGCGTGCGCGCGACGCGGCGGACGAAGCTGCCGGGGGTCACCGGCACCGTGCTCTCGGGATCGAACCTGGCGCCGCTGGTCACCCACCAGGTGCCGGAGACCACGACGCAGTAGCGATCCTCCTCGTACCAGTGCGGCGCGCTCATATAGCCGGGATGCCATTTGACCAGATAGTAATAGAGGCCCGGCGCCGACGGCTTGCTCCACAGCGGCGCGGTCTCGACGCTGTCGGCGGGAAATCCCGCCTGCGCCGACCAGCGGAGATCGGCCGGCGGCGTGACGATGGTCATGCTCGGATCGGGCGCGGCGGCGGCGGCGGCGGCGGCGAGCACGCCCGGCAAAGCGGCAAGCAGCGGCGCGATCAGCAAGTCGCGTCGCGTGGCGATCGGCATCTCCATGGCGCACCTCGTTCCTGACCTCGGCGTCTCCTACACCGCGGCGCCGGCGCCGGCAACCACGCCCGGTCAGTCGCTCTCGGGCGCGCCCTGGCGCATCCGCTTGGTGCGCCCCCGCGCCGCCTTCGAGGCAAGCCGCCGCTCGCGCGAGCCGCGGGTCGGCCGGCTCGGCCGCCGCCGCTTCGGCACCACCGCGGCGCGGCGGATGAGGTCGAGCAGCCGCTCAAGCGCATCGGCGCGATTGCGCTCGCGGGTGCGGAAGCGCTCGGCGGTGATCACCACCACGCCGTCCTTGGTCATCCGCCGCCCGGCAAGGCCCGCGAGCCGCCGGCGGACGCCCTCGTCGAGCGCCGGCGAGCGCGCGGCGTCGAAGCGCAACTGCACCGCGGTCGCCACCTTGTTGACGTTCTGCCCGCCCGGCCCGCCGGCGCGGATATAGCGCTCCTCGATCTCGCGCTCGTCGAGCGCGATGTGCGGCGTCACCGGGATCATGGGCGCGATGATAGCAGATCGCGATACGCCGCCGCGCCTCGCCGGAAGCGATTGATTTCTGCCGCCGGGCCTGCGCACCCTCTCTCTCGCGTGTGGCGAACGGGGAGAAAAGAAAATGGGTCGGCTCGAGGGCAAGCGCGCGATCGTCACCGGGGCGGGCAGCGGCATCGGCCGCGCCAGCGCCAAGCTCTTCGCCGCCGAGGGCGCGGCGGTGCTGGTGGTCGACAAGGTGCCGCCGGCGATCGAGGCGACCGCGGCCGAGATCAAGGCCGCCGGCGGCCGCGCCATCGCGGTGGCCGGCGATGCCGGCGCCGAGGCCGATGTCCAGGGTTTCATTCAGAAGGCGGTCAAGGAGCTCGGCGGCATCGACGTGATCTTCGCCAATGCCGGCATCAGCGGCGGGCTGGTGCCGCTCTTCGAGCAGTCGGTCGAGCTGTGGCGGGAGATCCTGCGGGTCAACCTGATCGGCCCGTTCCTGGCCATCCGCCATGGCGGCCCGATCATGGTCAAGCAGGGCAAGGGCTCGATCATCTGCACCGCCTCGGTGGCGGGCTTGCGCGCCAATGCCGGCGGCAATCCCTACAGCGCCAGCAAGGCCGGGGTCATCAGCCTGGTCCAGACCAGCGCCAACGCGCTCGCCGGCACCGGCGTCCGGGTCAATGCCATCTGCCCGGGCCTGATCGAGACCGGCATGACCCGGCCGATCTTCGAGCGCGCGAAGGAGCATGGCACGGCCGACAAGATCGGCCAGCTCAACCCGCTGCAGCGCGCCGGCGAACCCGCCGAAATCGCCGCCATGGCACTCTTCCTGGCGAGCGATGACGCCTCCTATGTCAACGGCCAAGCCATTGCCGTGGATGGCGGATTGTCGAGCACCCACCCCTTCGCCCGCAGCCGGCGCTGACGCTCGCCGGCGCGGCCGGCGCTCTTGACTCGGACGGAGCCGGCCGCGATGCTCGCAGCCAGAGGCGCGAGACCGGGGGCGCCGCCCCGCCGGGCGACCGTCTTGGGGAGAGTACATCGCCACGGCGCCGGCATGACGGGTACACCCGTCGGGCGCTGACGGGCGGTTGTCGCGTTTGTATGCAGCGAGTTCCGCGCGCGGCCGAGGGGGTGATAGGGTGGATTCCGTGATGCCGACGAGGCAGGGCCTCTACGATCCGCGCAACGAGCATGATGCGTGCGGCGTCGGCTTCATTGCCCATATCAAGAACCGCAAGAGCCACGCCATCGTCGCCGACGGCATCCGCATCCTGCTGAACCTCGCCCATCGCGGCGCGGTGGCGGCCGATCCGCTCGCCGGCGACGGCGCCGGCCTGCTCATCCAGCTTCCCGACAAGCTCTTCCGCGCCGAGGCCAAGCGCCTGGGCTTCGCGCTGCCCAAGCCCGGCCAGTACGGCGTCGGCATGATGTTCCTGCCGCGCAACCCCGCCACCCGCCAAGCCTGCGAGGAGACGCTCGAATACTACATAGAGGCCGAGGGCCAGCGCGTGCTCGGCTGGCGCGACGTGCCGGTGGACAGCTCCGTGCTCGGCGACAGCATCAAGCCGGTCGAGCCGGTCATCCGCCAGGTGTTCATCGCCCGCGGCGCGAATTGCGAGGATCTCGACGCCTTCGAGCGCAAGCTGTTCGTCATCCGCAAGCAGACCCATCTCAGCATCCGCGCCCGCCGACTGCCCGAGCAGAGCGCCTTCTACATCGCCAGCCTCTCGGCCCGCACCATCATCTACAAGGGCATGATCATCCCCGAGCGGCTGTCGCTCTATTACGGCGATGTCGGCGACAAGCGCTGCGAATCGGCGCTGGCGCTGGTGCATGCGCGCTTCTCGACCAACACCTTCCCGTCCTGGGAACTGGCGCATCCCTTCCGCTATCTCGCGCATAACGGCGAGATCAATACGCTGCGCGGCAACATCAACTGGATGATGGCGCGCCGCCATTCCATGACCTCGGACGTGCTGGGCGGCGACCTGGAGAAGCTGTGGCCGCTGATCGGCGACGGCAATTCTGATTCGGCAACGCTCGACAACTGCCTCGAGCTGCTCATCGCCGGCGGCTACTCGCTGCCGCATGCGCTGATGCTGATGATCCCCGAGGCCTGGGCGGGCAACGAGCTGATGGACCCGCAGCGCCGCGCCTTCTACGAGTACCATGCGGCGCTGATGGAGCCGTGGGACGGGCCGGCGGCGCTCGCCTTCACCGACGGCCGCCAGATCGGCGCGACGCTCGACCGCAACGGGCTCCGTCCGGCGCGCTTCATCGTCACCGACGACGACCTCATGATCATGGCGTCGGAAGCCGGCGTGCTCGACATCCCCGAGGAGCGCATCACCCGCAAATGGCGGCTCGAGCCGGGCAAGATGCTGCTGGTCGACCTCGAGCGCGGCCGCATCATCGACGACGCCGAGCTCAAGGCGGAGATGGCGTCGGCCAAGCCCTATCAGCAATGGCTCGACGAGACCCAGATCAAGCTCGAGACGCTGCCCGACGAGATCGCGCCGATGGCGCCGCCGGCCGCGGTGCTGCTCGATCGCCAGCAGGCCTTCGGCTACACCCAGGAGGACGTCAAGTTCTTCCTGCGGCCGATGGCGCTGGCCGGCGACGATTCCGTGGGCTCGATGGGCCGCGACACGCCGCTCGCCGTGCTGTCGCGCCGGCCGAAGCTGCTCTTCGACTATTTCCAGCAGCGCTTCGCCCAGGTCACCAACCCGCCGATCGATTCGATCCGCGAGGAGCTGGTGATGTCGCTGGTCTCGCTGGTGGGGCCGCGGCCGAACCTGCTCGATCTCGAGACCGGCGGCAAGCACATCCGCCTCGAGCTGAAGCACCCGATCCTGACCAACGTCGATCTCGAGAAGATCCGGCGCATCGAGGACAATACCGGCGGCAAGTTCAAGACCTACACGCTGTCGATCTGCTATCCCGCCGAGGAAGGCGCCGCCGGCATGGCGCGGGCGGTGGAGCATATCTGCAAGCGCGCCGAGGACGTGGTGCGCGCCGGGCACAACCTGCTCGTGCTCTCCGACCGCGCGCTCGACGCCGAGCATATCGCGGTGCCGTCGCTGCTCGCGGTCGCCGCCGTCCATCACCACCTCATCCGCGGCGGGCTCAGGACCGAAGTCGGCCTCGTGGTCGAGACCGGCGAGGCGCGCCAGCTCCATGATTTCTGCCTGCTCGCCGGCTACGGCGCCGAGGCGATCAATCCCTATCTCGCCTTCGACACCATCGCGGCGCAGCGCCGCGAGCTCGGCACCGTCACCGAGGCAGAGGCGCACAAGCGCTACATCAAGGCGGTGACCAAGGGCATCATGAAGGTGATGTCCAAGATGGGCATTTGCACCTTCCAATCCTATTGCGGGGCGCAGATCTTCGATGCGATCGGCCTCAACGCCGCCTTCCTCGACAAATACTTCACCGGCACGGTCTCGGCCATTGGCGGCGCCGGTCTTGCGGAGATCGCCGAGGAGAGTGCACGCCGTCATCGCCTGGCCTTTGGCGACGCGCCCAATTATCGCGACGCGCTCGATGTCGGCGGCGAGCTCGCCTTCCGTGTCAGTGGCGAGACCCATGTCTGGACCTCGGACACGGTGTCGCTGCTGCAGCACGCGGTGCGCGGCAACAATTATCGCAAGTTCAAAGAATACACCCGCCGCGTCGGCGATCAGGAGGAAGGGCTTATCTCGCTGCGCGGGCTGCTCGACTTCGATACCGCGGCGGCGCCGGTGCCGATCGAGGAGGTCGAACCGGCGAGCGAGATCGTCAAGCGCTTCTCGACCGGCGCGATGTCCTTCGGCTCGATCTCGTGGGAGGCGCATACCACCCTGGCGATCGCCATGAACCGCTTGGGCGGACGCTCCAATACCGGCGAGGGCGGCGAGGACCCGCAGCGCTACAAGCCGCTGCCCAACGGCGATTCCATGCGCTCGGCGATCAAGCAGGTCGCCTCGGGCCGGTTCGGCGTCAATATCGAGTATCTCGTCAACGCCCGCGAGCTGCAGATCAAGATGGCGCAAGGCGCGAAGCCGGGTGAGGGCGGACAGCTGCCTGGCCACAAGGTCGATGACTGGATCGCGCGCACCCGGTACTCCGTGCCGGGCGTCGGGCTGATCTCGCCGCCGCCGCATCACGATATCTATTCGATCGAGGATCTGGCGCAGCTTATCCACGACCTGAAGAACGCCAATCGCGACGCGCGGATCAGCGTGAAGCTCGTTGCGGAGCTGGGCGTCGGCACCATCGCCGCGGGTGTTTGCAAGGCTTATGCCGATCACGTCACCATTTCGGGCCATGACGGCGGCACTGGCGCCTCGCCGCTGACTTCGATCCATCACGCGGGCGAGCCCTGGGAAGTCGGCCTCGCTGAGACGCATCAGACCTTGGTGCTGAACGGCCTGCGGGGCCGCATCGCGGTGCAAGTGGATGGCGGCATCCGCTCGGGCCGCGATGTCGTCATCGGCGCGTTGCTCGGCGCTGACGAGTTCGGCGTCGCCACGGCGGCGCTGATCGCCGAGGGCTGTGTGATGATGCGCAAATGCCATCTCAACACGTGCCCGGTCGGCGTGGCGACGCAGGATCCCGAATTGCGCCGGCGCTTCGTCGGCAAGCCCGAGGATGTCGTCACCTTATTCATGTTCCTCGCCGAGGAAGTGCGCGAGCTCATGGCGAAGCTCGGCTTCCGCACCTTCAACGAGATGATCGGCCGCGCCGATCGCCTGGTGCAGCGCCGCGACGTGGCGCATCCGAAGGCGCGGCATATCGATCTCTCGCGCGTGCTGCATCAGCCGACGCTCGCACCGGGGACCAAGACCCATCAATGCGAGCTGCAAGACCATCGGCTCGGCAATGCGCTCGACCATCAACTCATCGCGCAAAGCAAGCAGGCGATCGAGAACGGCGAGAAGACCGTTCTCGAGATGCCGATCCGCAACGT
>DAHUYF010000163.1 GCA_027315365.1 Rhodospirillales bacterium
GGGCGGTGGAGATCCGCGACCGGACGAGCGGAAAGGCGCAGAAGCCCAGGGCCATCGGCGCGAAATACCTCGACACGCTCTCGGGCCGCGTGCGCCTGCAAGCGATCCCCAGCAACGCCGCCCCGCATGTCCACGCCTTCATCCAGGCCAACATCAAGCCCGGGACGACACTGCTCTCGGACGGGCACAAGTCCTACCTCAGCCTCCTCGGCTACCGGCACGCCCCCGCGTGGTCGGCACCATGGCCGGCCACATCGTCCTCCTTTGGATACACCGGGTCTTCTCGCTGCTGAAGCGGCTCGGGCTCGGCACCTACCACGGGTTCCGGCGCAAGCACATCGACACCTACCTCAACGAGTTCGTCTTCCGCCACAGCCGCCGCTTCTACCGGCGCGTCTTGTCTCGTTCGAGACCCTGCTCGGCCTCGCCGCCCACCGCCCGCCGACGACCTACTGGGAGATCGCCAGCCGGCCCAATCCGCGGAAGGGGAAGCCGGTCGCCCGGCGCAAGATCAGGCACCGCAAGGCCGTCACCGGCCTCCGACGGGATGGCTTCAAGGCTGGCGTCAAGATGCCCCTTCTCAAATCTCCATCCGATCCACTGGCACGGCACAGCTTGACTTTTCTGGCAAAACGCCCCAGATAATTGGGCAACTTGCTGGAGGCCGTCATGTCCATTCCTGCGCCAGTCATCGAGGCCCTCAACGACCGCCTGGGGGGATCGAAGGCATTGCGCCATCCGATCCGGTCGGAGGCGGACCTGGCTCGATTGGTAGTCGAGGGCCTGCCGTTGCGGGCCTTTCGCGCGATTCAGGCCGCCGGGTTTTCGGACCATGAGTTGTCCGCGGTCATTCCGCGGCGCACGCTCCGCCACAGGATCCAAAAGAGGGAGCCGCTGAGCACGGTCGAGACCGAACGGGCCCTCCGACTTCTCAGCATCCAGATCCAGGCCGAGCTCGCTCTCGAGGACAAGGAGAAGGCCCGGACGTGGCTGCGAAAGCCGATCGGGCTGCTCGACGGCATGACGCCGCTCGAAGCCGCACAGAACGAGCACGGCGCAGAGGTCGTGCGCGGGATGCTGACCAACCTCGCCTGGGGCGGCGCGGCCTGATGATCTTGTGGCGATCCTGCAACGCGTCGGTGTCCGGCTTCTTCAACGGCGCGGGCGGGATGTTCGCGGCGGGGCGCTGGCACTCTCAGGGACAGGCTGTCACGTACAGCTCCAGCGCGCCTTCCTTGACGCTCTTGGAACGCCTCGTGCATGTCGACGATCCGGCCCTCCTGCCGCCCCTGGCCGTCATCGCCTATGACGTCCCAGACGATCTCGAGACGGAAGACGTCGCGCTCTTGACGTTGCCTCCCGATTGGCGCGACGACGTTGTCTTCACCAGGAGGCTCGGTGACCAATGGATAAGGTCGAATCGGACGCCCCTGCTGCGCGTGCCTTCGGCAATCCTCCCCCTGCCGGATGTCCCGGACAGGAACATCGTCATCAATCACGCACATGCGGACGTTCGGCGCATAGGGACTCTGCGGACGCATCAGCCCTTCGCGTTCGATGCACGTCTACTCCGACGCCTCGGACCCGCTCGCCCGCGCAGCATCAACTAATGGATTAGCTGGGACAACGGGATAAGCCGCGGCCGCTGATTTTGTGCCGGGTGACTTGGCAGCGGATGTCTTCTCGGAGCCGTTGGTGAGCAGGGGGATTGTGAAATCGCTCCCAATCGTGACCAGCCCGAGAAGGAACGCATGTCATTGATTAATGCGGCGAATCCGTCGGCTGAACGGGGTCGCGTTTCGCGCGAAACCTGACCCCACCACATACTAAATTTTTCTAACGAGATCATGGCGCTGGGCGGCGTCAACGGCGGGGTCAAAGCTCCGCACGTATTCACAGTCACCGCGATGGACGGCAGGAAGAACGCTGCTGCGTGCGAGGACGGGGGCAGCGCATGCTGAAGCTGGTTGGGCCTCGAGGGGGAGGCAGAGAGCGTCGCGTCGGAGCTCGTCGCGCGGTGCTGTGGGCAGCCGCTGCGACTACCGCCGCGCGTCTATCCGACCGATTGATCCGTCGCAAACTTTGCGCTGCGACAAGGATCGCGCCGGCGGAAGGCGCTATATCGATGACGCGATGGCGAGCTGCGGCAATGCGCGATCGAAGAGCCGAGACACATGGGCATCCGTGATCGAACGATCGAGGAGCTACTCGCGGAGCGGCCGGCCGCCGCGCACGTCTTCCTGCGTCGCAAGATGGCCTGCGTCGGCTGCGGCATGTCGCGCTTCGACACCCTCGGCGAAGCGGCGCGCATTTATGGCGTCCCGGAAGCCGAGCTCGTGGCCGATATCGAGCGGGCAGCGGGCACCCACTCCTAGTTTTCTAGCTCTTCGGCGATGGCGACGAGGCGATGCGGCTGGCGCAGGACGATCTTCTGGCGGCCGCCGTCAAGGATGCCGTCAGCCTCCCATTTCGCCAGCGTGCGGCTCACCGTGTGCAAGGTTGCCCCGGTCATCTCCGCGACGTCCTGCCGGGTGACCGGGAAATCGATCTCGACGCCGCCGTCAAACTTCTTTCCGGAGTGATGGGCGAGACGCAGCAGCGCGTGGGCGATGCGCCGCTCGACCCGCTCCGTCGATATCTCGCGGAAGCGGGCGCGCATGTCCCGCATGCGCTCGCCCATGCCGGCAAGGGCGTTGGTGGCAATCGCGGGATGCCGCTCGATGAGCCGGCGCAGCGTCGCCACGTCCCAGGACAGCGCCAGGCTCTCCCGGGCCGCCAGCGCCGTGGCGGGATAGTGCGTCTCGCCCATCAACGTGACGCAGCCGAAGAACTCGCCGGCGCCGATGACATGGACGACGACCTGCTGGCCGGTGGCGGTGCTCTGCACCGCCTTGATATGGCCGGCGATCAACACAAAGAAGGCGGAAGCCGCCGCGCCTTGCTCGAACACGGCATCGCCCTTGGCGATGCGCCGGACATGCGCCATCGCTAGCACATCGTCGCAGGCTGCCGCGTTAAGCCCGGCGAAGAGCGGTACGCCTTCGAGGACCGAGCGGTCCGGTCTGAGGTTGGCAGGCATTGGCGCCAAGGTTCCCCTTTTCCCTAGACATAAGCGGATCGGCGCCCGACGCCAACACGGATTCGCCCGGCCGGCCGGCGCCGCGCAGGGAAAAGTGGGAAAATTCGTCACATTGTCCTAGCGCAAAGACGCCAGGCGGCCTTGGCCCGAGATTACACCGCACGGGTCGCATCGCCAGGACGGGCCGATCATGACGTCGATCATCGGGGCAACGCTGTCACGCTGGACGCCGGCCTATTTCGCCGCCGCGCTGGCTGCCTTGGTCGCCGCGGAGGCGCTGGCGGTGGCCGGGCTTGCCTATCCCGCGGCGCCACTGCTCGCGCCCTGGTCGCTGGTTGCGGTCCATCTTGTCACCATCGGCTGGCTGAGCGTGCTCATGCTCGGCGCGCTGCACCAGTTTCTTCCGGTCATCGCCGCCCGGCCGCTCGCCAGCGACCGCTTGGCGTTGGCCGCGCTGGGGCTGATCGAGGCCGGGCTCGCGGCGATGATCGCCGGCTTTCTCGCGCTCGGCGGTCTCGGCGTTCCCGTGGCACTGCTGCCGCTCGGCGGCTCGGCAGTGCTGGCGGGCTTTCTCTGCGCCGCAGGCAATCTCGGCTGGACCTTGCGCGGCACCTCGCCGCTGCCGTTGCCGGCACGCTTCGTCGTTGCCGCGCTCGGCTTCCTGGCGCTGACGGCGCTGCTCGGCATCGGCTTCGGCTGCGCCTTTGCCGTGCCTGCGCCGCCGGACTGGCTTGCCGCTCTCCTGGCGCAAGGGCTCGCGCTTCATCTCCTCGCCGGCATCGGCGGCTGGTTCGCGCTCACCGCGGTGGGCGTCAGCTACAAGCTCCTGCCGATGTTCATGCTCGCTGAGGAGGAGCGCGGCCGCCTTGGGACGAGCATCCTCTGGCTGATGGTCGGCGGGCTGGTGCTAGCATGGTGCGCCGGGCTCATCGCCGTTCTTGCCGATGGGCGCGGGCATCTGGCCGCCGAAGCGGGCGAGGCGATCTTCGCCGCCGGTCTCACCCTTTATCTCTGGGATATAAGGCTGCTGTTCCGCCAGCGTCTGCGCCGCGGCCTCGAGCTCAACAGCATCACCGCCGCCTTCTCGCTCGCATTTCTGGCGCTCGTCCTTGCCGGGCTCGTGGCCGTGCGGTTCGTCCGTGGCGCCGAGGCCGTGGTGGCGGCGCCGCTTCTCCTGCTGGCGCTGCTCGGCTGGCTGTCGCTGCTGGGACTCGGTCAGCTCTACAAGATCGTGCCGTTCATGAGCTGGCTCGAGCGTTACGCGCCGCGGCTCGGACGCGGGCCGGTGCCGCGGGTCCAGGATCTCGTCAGCGAGGGGCGGGCACGGCCTTGGTTCGCGGTTTTCGCGCTCGGTGCGCTCGCCTGCGCCGCGGCGGCGACGATCGGCTCTGCCGGTGCTGCCAGGATCGGCGCAGCGCTACTCCTCGTCTCGACCCTCGCCATCGCCCGCGAGCTGATGCGCGCGCGGCGCGAAAGCCCATCACCGGCCGTGCCCGGCGCCTTCCCTGCCACGCTTCAGCAACGGAGATCACTGCGATGAGCGGCCAGCCCTTTGCCACGCTCGACGTCCGGCCCATCCTGCGCGCGGGCGGCGAGCCGTTCGGCGCGATCATGAAGACGGTGGCGGAACTGCAGCCTGGCGAAGGGCTCCGCCTCATCGCCACCTTCGAGCCCGTTCCCTTGTTCAAGGTCCTCGGCGCCAAAGGCTTTACGCATGAGGCCCATGCCATCGACGGCGGCGATTGGGAGGTGCTATTCACGCCGGCGGCGAATGCTGCGCCGGTCGCGCCGCCCGCCGCTCAAGCCGTCGATGGTCGCTGGCCCGCACCGTCGGCCGGGCTTGACAATCGCGGACTGCTGCCGCCGGAGCCGATGGTGCGCATCCTGCAGGCGCTCGAAGGGATGAAGCCGGGCGAAGTGCTCGAAGCGCTCAATGACCGCGAGCCGCTCTTCCTCTATCCCGAGCTCGAGAAGCGCGGCCACGCGATCAAGACCGAGCGGCAACCCGAAGGCTATCGGCTCCTCATCCGCCTAGGCGCTGGGAGGGCGGAATGAGCGCGCCCACCGCCGAAGAGGTGATGCTGGCGCTGCGCGAGGTGATCGATCCCGAGCTCGGCTACAACATCGTCGATCTTGGCCTGATCTACGACGTGGCGATCGATGAGCGCGGCGGTGCCGCCATCGTCATGACCACCACCACGCCCGGCTGCCCGGCAACGACCGCGCTGCAGGAAGGCGCGCGCGAATGCGCCTCGCTGGTTCCCGGCATCGGCGGTGTCGACGTGCAGATGGTGTGGTCGCCGCTCTGGACGCCGGCGCGCATGAGCGCCGAGGCCAAGGAGCATTTCGGGGTCCCGCCGTGACCGTGCCGGAGGAGGATCTGCTGCCCCGCCTCAACGGCCTCTTCGTCGAGGCGGTATCGCGGCTGGCGCGGTGCGGCAACGCCGACGCCGCCTGCCGGCTCACTGCCGACGCGCACGCGCTGCTGCGTGGCCGCCGCTCGCAGGAAGCGGCCCGGCTCAACCTCGTCTTGCACCGCCTGGTACGCCTGCTTCCGCGCCCTGAGCGCAACAACCCGGAGGACCTCACCATGTCCGACATCGCCACGCTTGACGTCCGCACGCTGCCGCCGGCACAGCGGCATTCGCTCATTTTCGACACGTACGCCGCGCTGCCCCCCGATGGCGCCTTCATCCTGGTCAACGACCACGATCCGAAGCCGCTCTACTACCAGTTCCAGGCCGAGCGGCCGGGCGAGGTCTCCTGGCAATACCTCGATCGAGGCCCGCAGGTCTGGCGGGTGCGGATCGGACGACAGGAGCGGGCCGCCGTCTGAGGCGCTGCGGGCGCGGCTCCGGTCTTCGGCCGGGACCCGCCCGCCCGCACTTGATCCAGATCAAGGCGCAGGCAAAAAGTTAGCTATAGACAACTAAAAGGCGCGGTCGCACGATCGGCAGGACGGCGGCCCCAGGACAACGCGGGAGACGGGTGATGCAGATCGACAGTCCGCAATTCTGGCGTGCCGGCGCCATCAGCGTCATCGCGGTGATGACCGTCGTTCTGATCATGCTGACGATCGACAGCCTTGCTGCCATCCGCAGCGGCGGCACGCATGTGCCACCTTACACCGTGATCAATCAGAAGATCGGTTACAAGTACGACAGCGCACGTGCCATCGATGTCCCGACCGTCGCCGGCGACGAGCCGCTATTCGGCCGCGCCGAGACCTCGGAACAGGTGGCCGCGCTGATCGGCAAGGGCAAGCTCGTCATCCAGAGCCGCTCCTGCATGAATTGCCACACCTTCTTCGGCAACGGCGCCTATTACGCCCCGGATCTCACCAAATCGTGGCTCGATCCGGGCTGGGACGCGTGGCAGGCCATTACCGCCGCGGGTTCGAAGGAGGAGGCAATGGTGCGCTTTCTCATGGACCCCGTGAAATTCCGCACCTGGACGCGGACCATGCCCCAACTGAATCTCACGCGCGAGGAGGCGGTCGCCGTCGTTGCCTATCTCAAATGGATGTCCGCGGTCGACACCAACGGCTTTCCGGCGAATTTCGGCCTGATCTCGACGAGCCGGTAGGAGGTTCAGATGTATCGCTCGCAACGGCTCGCTCTCAAGTATCTCGCCGCGGCCATCGGGTTCTTCGGCGTCATGACCCTCGCCGGCCTGATGTCGGCCTACTACTATATCAATCCCGACTTCCTGTTCGGGATCCTGCACTTCAATATCGCCAAGACGCTGCACATCGACACGCTGGTGATCTGGCTGCTGATGGGCTTCATGGGGGCGATTTACTGGTTCCTGCCGGAAGAGCTCGGCATCGAAACGGTCGGCATCCGTGCCGCGGAGATCATGTTCTACCTCTTCTGCCTGGTCGTTCTGGCGGTCGCCGCGATCTTCGTCGTCGTGCAGTATGGCGGCAGCGACAACGCCGGCATGTGGCTCGTCAATCAGGGCCGGAAATACGTCGAGGCTCCGCGCTGGGCGGCGGCGTGCATCGTCCTGGTCATGCTCGTCTTCTCCTACAATCTGATCGGCACGGCGATCCGCGCCCGGAAGATCACCGGCATCATGGGCGTTCTCATCGTCGACCTGGTGCCGCTGGTCGTGCTCTATCTCGACGCCTTCCCCGCCTTTCGCAACATGTCGGTCGACCTCTTCTGGTGGTGGTGGCTGGTTCATCTCTGGGTCGAGGCGACCTGGGAGGTGCTGATCGGCTGCATCATGGCGCTGGCGCTGATGAGCCTGCTCGGGACGTCGAGGCGCATCGTCGAGACTTGGCTCTATATCGAGGTCGCGCTCGTCCTCGGCACCGGCATCCTCGGGCTCGGGCACCACTATTTCTGGATCGGCACGCCACAATATTGGCTCGCGATCGGCGGCTTCTTCTCTGCGTTCGAGCCGCTGCCGCTTCTGGGCATGGTGGTCCATGCAATCTACGATGCGGGCACGCATCACATGAAGACATCCAACCGCCCGGCCTTCTACTGGATGCTGGCGGAGGCGTTTGGAAATTTCATTGGTGGAGGCGTGTGGGGGTTCATGATCACCCTGCCGCAGGTCAATCTCTATGCGCACGGCACGCAATGGACGGCGTCTCACGGCCATTTCGCCTTCTGGGGCGCATATGCCTGCGGCGTGATCTCCGTCGCCTATCTCGTGCTGCAGCGGATACGCGGTGCCGCCTCCGTCGACGGCACGGCTTGGCGCTGGGCCTTTGCCGCGCTCAATTTCGGCCTCATCGGCATGGTCGGTACGCTGCTCGTTTCCGGTTTCGCCCAGGCCTTCATCGAGCGCGCGGTCGGCGGTTCGACGCTCGAGGCCTTCATCAACGCGCAGGAGAGCGCCTGGTTCGTTGACGGCATGTATGCGCGCTTCGCCTGCGGCCTGATCTTCGCCGCCGGCTACGTCGCGCTCGTCTATGATCTCTTGACGATCGGGCGGCGCGTCCCGGCGCGCGCGGCGCAGCCGGCGCTGCCATGACCGGCTTGGCGCTGCTCGAGACGGGGCTGCTGCTCGGGGTCTTCGTCCTGCTCGCCGGCTGCTATGGCGTGCTCTACGGCGTCGGCAGGCTCGTCGGCCGACGTGCCGCGACGGCCGGTGCCTTCGCCTGCTACGCGCTGCAATGCGCCGTCGCCAGCGCGGTCGTGGCCCGGGCGCCGCTTGCCGATTTCTGGAAGGCGTTCATCGCCGCGTCGACCTTGGCCTATCTGGCCATTCCGCCGATCACTTGGCGCTTCCTCGAGAAGACCCATTAACGGAGGGCCGCAAATGATCGCCAACATCCTCAATACGGTCATCGGTCTCTGGCTCGGCTACGCGGCGATCTTTGACGCCGCGGCGGGCCGGCCCCAGACTTGGCCGGTCGCTGTCGCCGCAGCGGCGATCATCGTGCTCGCGGTCGTCGCGCGGCGCACCGACCCTGCCGGCTGGCACAGCGCCGCCGACGCGGCGCTCGGCGCGGTGCTGCTGGTCCTGGCGCTGGTCAATCTGTGGCTCGTTCTTCCGGCGCTGGTGATGTTCTGGCTTGAGCTGTGGATCGGCCTTGCCGTCGCCAGCTTCGCGCTGTGGGCCGTGCTTTATCGATCCGAGTCCGAAGGCGGCCAAGAGCGCCATGCATGACGAGCGAAAGGCGAGGGGGCGGTTCGGTGCGTGACAGGTTTGTGATTGTCGTACCTGTGCCAGGCGACCTCAGTCGGAGGCGCCGCCGCCGGCGCGGCAGTTACGCTGTACTGTCAGAGTCGACAGCCGCGCGGATTGACGCCGAGACAGGCTATGCCCATGAAACTTCGTCAGGGGCAGTGGGGAGATAGGACGCGCGTGACCGCACCTGCTGCGACAAAACGCTCGTCGACGAAGCCCGCCAGGCACGCGACGCCGATGCGCGTCGATCCGGCGGAGGACTCCGTCGAGACGGGATCGCGCGATAGCTTTCCCGCGAGTGATCCGCCGAGTTGGACGCCGGTTAGGCGCATCGGCCGCCCTGCGCATTGAAGAGAGGAACGCCATGACCGAACCGATCTATCCGCCGCCGTCGCAAGAGCTTGCGCGCAAGCGCCGCGATCTGGCCCCCGAGATCCAGGCTGCCTTCGAGGCGTTCAGCAACCGCGTCTTCGCCGATGGCGCGCTCCCGGTCAAGACCAAGCAGCTTATCGCGGTCGCCGTGGCGCATGTGACGCAATGCCCCTATTGCATCCGCGGGCACACCAAGGCAGCGATGCGCCATGGCGCGACCGAACGGGAGCTGATGGAAGCCATCTGGGTCGCGGCGGAGATGCGCGCCGGGGGCGCCTACGCGCACTCGGCGCTGTCGCTCGCCACCATGGAGGAGGAGCACGGGCGCCATACGGCCTGAGCGTGTCCGAGACGCAACTGCATGATTTCCGGAGATGGCTATGACTGAGCCTGCAGCCCGACCGCACATCCGCTTAAAACGCGTCTACGCGCCTGCAGCAGCGGAAGACGGCGTACGGGTTCTCGTCGACCGGCTCTGGCCGCGAGGCTTGCGCAAGTCCGACGCCGCCATCGATCGCTGGCTTAAGGAGCTGGCGCCGAGCACTGATCTGCGGCGCTGGTTCGGCCACGAGCCGCGGCGCTGGGACGAGTTTCGCAAGCGTTACAGGCGCGAGATCTCCGGTCGGGCTCGCGTCCTCGATGAGGTTTGCGCGCTGGCGCGTCGCGGGCCGGTCACCTTCCTCTTCGCGGCTCGCGACGAAGCGCACAACGAAGCGGTGGTGCTGCGCGATCTTGTCTGGCGTCGAGCGGCGGCGTCCGGCGGCGGTGCAGGAAGGCGGTGACGCGATGTTGATGGCAGAACTGAAATCGCTGATCGCGTCGACCGCGGCAGAGGACCACGAGCGCGCGGTCGATGGCTTGGTGCAACTCCTGACCTCGCCGCTGCCCGAGGAGCGCAAGCGGGGCTGTGAGCTGTTCGAGGAAGGGCTCGGCGAGGCGCTCTTCCGCTCCTGTCTAGACTATGGGGCGCTCGTCCGCGGCGTGACCCATCCTCTGGCCGAGGTGATGACGCGCACCGTCGAACGCTGGGCAGCCGCGCGCCCCGGCGATGCGCCGTGAGCGGCCAGCCGCTGCCCAGCGGTCTCGGGCTCCCCGCCCGATCCCGGGTGCGGCCGGGAAAGCTCTGGACGGCCCCCGCGGGGGCGAAGCGTGTCAGGCGCTTTCACATCTACCGCTACGATCCCGACAGCGGCGCCGGCCCCCGGCTCGACACCTACGAGGTCGATGTCACTGCCTGTGGGCCGATGGTCTTGGACGCGCTCATCAACATCAAGAACGAGATCGACGGCACGCTCACCTTCCGGCGGTCGTGCCGCGAGGGCGTCTGCGGCTCCTGCGCCATGAACATCAATGGCATCGACTGGCTCGCCTGCCTCATGGCGAGCGCAGAAATCGGCGGCGACATTCGCATCTATCCGCTACCGCACATGCCGGTCATCAAGGACCTCGTGCCCGACCTCACGCATGCCATCGCCCAATACCGCCTGATCAAGCCGTGGCTGCAAAGCGAGACCCCGCCGCCACCCGACCGCGAGCGGCCGCAATCCGTGGCCGAGCGCGCGCGCCTCGACGGCTATTGGGAGTGCATCCTGTGCTTCTGCTGCACCGGCGGGTGCCCGAGCTGGTGGTGGAACGGCGACCGCTATCTCGGCCCGGCGGTTCTGCTGCAGGCATACCGCTGGATCGTCGACAGCAGGGACGAGGCGACGGGGGAACGGCTTGACGCGCTCAACGACCCGTTTCGCCTCTTCCGCTGCCACACGATCATGAACTGCACCCGCACCTGCCCCAAGGGACTGAATCCCGGGCGCGCCATCGCGCTGATCAAGATGACGCTCGTCAAGCGGCGAACCTGATCGGCAGAGGGCGCAGCAGGCGATGCCGCAAAGGAGGCTCAGATGACCTGACCGACCGTGCCCCCTGCCCCGTGAAGGCGGAACACGACGAGATGCATGCGAAGCTGGCCGCGGCGGCGCGCGCCTCGGGCCTCGTTGGCGACGCGGCGCGCGCTGTTGCCAAGCTGCTCCACCCACACTTACTGAAGGAGGAGGAATTCGCCTTGCCGCCGCTGGGCTTGCTCGCAACCCTGGCCCCGGGGGGAGCCGGCCGCGACGTCGCGTCGGCCATGGCGCTGACCGACCGCCTCAAGGCGGAGCTGCCGGCGATGCTCGCGGAGCATCGGGCGATCGTCGCCGCTCTGCAGGAGCTGTCCGGTGCGGCGCGCAGCGCCGGCGACGAGGCGAGCCGCCGCCTTGCGGACGAGCTCAGGAGTCATGCGCGCATGGAGGAAGAGGTGATGTATCCCGCGGCGATCCTGGTCGGCGAGTATGTGAGACGCGGCTCGCAGGCGGCTCTTAGCAGAGGATGAGGCCGGCCGCGATCCCGGCCGCGATACGCTCCCCTGGGCTCCGCATCCCTTGGCGCGGGCGGAGGGAGGCCGCCTTGATCTGCCTCAAGGAGTGGCGTCGCCTGGCGCGCGATAGTGCGCCAGCGTGTCGACTGGTCGGGGAGGCGAGGGATGAGCGAGAGCCGCAGGCTCGTCGTGCTGCTGACGACGACGGCCGTGTTTGCCGTGTGCTTTGCCATCTGGCTAATGTTCGGCGTTATCGGCATTCCGATCCGCCGGGAGCTGGGTCTCAACGCCACCGAATTCGGCCTCCTGACCGCAACCCCGGTGCTCACCGGCGCGCTGTTCCGCCTGCCGCTCGGCATCTGGACCGACCGCTTCGGCGGTCGCGTGGTGATGCTGCTGCTGCTGCTGTTCTGTGCCGCGCCACTCTATCTCGCGAGCTATGCCGTCCGGCTGTGGCAGTTCCTGCTGCTCGGCCTCGCCCTCGGCCTAGTCGGCGCCTCTTTCGCCGTCGGCATGCCCTATGTCGCGCGCTTCTTCCCGAAGGAGCGGCGCGGCTTCGCCATGGGCGTGTTCGGCGCGGGCAATGTCGGCGCGGCGCTCAACATGTTCGTCGCGCCCGTGCTCACCCAGCATTACGGCTGGCAGAGCGTGCCGCGGGTCTACGCCGCGTCGCTTATCGCCATCGCCGCGCTCTTCTGGCTGCTTTCGGCTCCCGATCCCGGCGTGCGCGCCGCCGGCGGGCCGAGCCTGCGCCGGGAGCTCGCCGTGCTCGCCGATGCACGGGTATGGAAATACTGCCAGTACTATTCCATCGTCTTCGGCGGGTTCACGGCGCTCTCGGTTTGGATGCCGCAGTATTACGTCAACGAGTACGGCTTCTCGATCTCGGAGGCCGCGCTGCTCGCGGCCGCCTTCTCGCTGCCTGGTGGCGCGCTGCGCGCGCTCGGCGGCTGGCTCGCCGATCGATTCGGCGCGCATGCGGTGACCTGGTGGGTGCTGTGGGCGGCATGGCTCGCTCTCTTCCTGCTCGCCTATCCGCAGACCGAATTGATCGTCCACACCGTCAGGGGCGACGTCGGCTTCCATATCGGCTGGCCCGCCTGGGGGTTCACCGCGCTCATATTCGCGTTGGGGTTGGCTTTTGCCTGCGGCACCGCCTCGACCTTCAAATATGTCGGCGACGATTTCCCGGAGAACATGGGCGCGGTTACCGGCATCGTCGGCATGGTCGGCGCGCTCGGTGGCTTCCTGCTGCCGATTATGTTCGGCGCGGCGCTCGATCTGCTCGGGATCAATTCGAGCTGCTTCATGCTACTCTACGGCGTCGTCTGGGTGTCGCTCATCCTCAACTACCTGACCGAGGTGCGCCGCCTGCCGATCATGGGCGAAGCGGCCCCGCCTGTGGGCGCATGACGCGGTGGCGGCCAAACAGGAGGGATGACCATGGGCCATTTCCTCGATCGGCTGAGCAATCTCACGCAGGCGCAAGGCCTTCGCTGGCGGCTACGGGCGCTTCCGACCGCACAACCGCGCCCGTGTGAGGTCTTGAAGCGACACACTACATGCGGTGACTTTGTTCTATATCAATATCGATCTGCTGGAGGCGTGCTAAATTATTACGAGTTGTTGTGCCCGCGAGCCGTTCTTCGCGCCCCTCCTGAGACGCCGTCCTGGCCGGGCGGCCAGCTTGGCTTTGGCATTACGACCGCGGCAACGCTTCAGCGGTCGGCGCGGCGGAACACGGTCGAAAGCTTAAGATGACGAACCATCCCGCGTTTTGCGACGAGGTTGCTCGGCTCTTCATGTACGAGCCACTGGGCGCGTTTCTCGGTGCCACGACGTGCGGGATCGTCGAATACAGCTATGCCGATGTCGTCAAGCTTGCCGGCCATTCCTGCCCGACGACCGCAGGCGCCTACCTCATGACCCTGCGGGCGCTTCGCCGTCTCTACGGCGAGGAACCGCCGGTGCGCGGCGACATCGAGGTGTTCTTTCCCGGCGATGCGGAGAGCGGCACCGCTGGCGTCGTCGCCAACATCGTCTCGTTCCTGACCGGCGCGATGCAGGCGGACGGCTTCAAGGGTCTTGGCGGCCGGTTCGATCGTCGCAACCTGCTTCGCTTCGGCGCCGCGGTCGATGGCCAGGTCGCCTTTCGCCGCGCCGACAGAGGGACGGCGGTGCAGGCTCGCTTCGATTCCACGGTGGTTCCAGCCTCCGAGGAACTGCGGGCGCTTGCGCCACGAGCGATCGCCGGCACAGCGAGCAAAGCCGAGATGGAACGCTTTCGCGCGCTGTGGCAGGACCGGCTGCGCCGGCTGCTCGTAGAGCATGCCGAGGATCCGGCTCTCGTGCTGCTGTCGGATTGGACCGGGTACCTCGTGCCCCGCGGGTTCGGCGATGCGTCGCCCCGTGCGACAAAGTAGGCGTGAATCGCCACGGTCATACCATTGCATAGTCGCCGATGCTGCTTGAGGTGGTGTGATGCTCGATCAGGTCATTTCCGTCGCCGCCGCCCACGTGGCTCCGGTCTTTCTCGACGCAGCCGCCACTGTCGACAAGGCCTGCAACCTGGTCGCCGAGGCGGCGCGGCACGGAGCCCGCCTGATCGCCTTCCCCGAGGCCTACGTGCCGGCTTTCCCCATTTGGGCGGCCGTCCAGGCACCCATCCGCAATCATGCGTTCTTTCGTCGTCTGGCCGCCAATGCTCTCGATATCGGCGGACCGGAGATCGCGCGCATCCGCGCGACCGCGCGGAGTCACGGGATCTTCGTCTCGCTCGGCTTCAACGAGGGCACGAAAGCGAGCGTCGGCTGCATCTGGAATGCAAACGTCCTGATCTCGGACGAGGGCGTGATTCTCAATCATCATCGCAAGCTCGTGCCCACTTTCTATGAGAAGCTGGTTTGGGCAAATGGCGACGGCGCGGGCCTGCGCGTAAGCGAGACCCCTCTCGGGCGGATTGGGATGCTGATCTGCGGCGAGAATACCAACCCGCTTGCGCGGTTTGCGCTCATGGCGCAAGGAGAGCAGCTCCACGTCTCGACCTATCCGCCGGTGTGGCCGACGCGGCCGCCGAGCAGCGACGGCAATTACGACCTGCGCCAAGCGATTCGCATCCGCGCAGCGGCGCATTCGTTCGAGGCAAAGTGCTTCAATCTGGTGGTCTCAGGCTATATGGATCGTGCCATGCTCGACGCGTTGGAAGGTATCGAGAAGGACGCGCGCGAGGTGCTCGAGCGCACGCCACGCGGCATCTCGATCGTCGTTGACCCGACCGGCGAAAGCGTCAGTGAAGAGCTCTGCGAGGACGAGGGATTGCTCTATGCCCGGATCGACCTTGCAGCCTGCGTTGAGCCCAGGCAATTTCCTGACGTGGTCGGCTACTATAACCGCTTTGACGTTTTTGATCTTACGGTCGATCGAACGCGGCTTCGGCC
>DAHUYF010000173.1 GCA_027315365.1 Rhodospirillales bacterium
CTTCGGCGCATGGGCCAGCAGGTTGCGGTGCTTGTGGACGGTGCAGCGCTGTAGGGCCACGTCGTTCCATAAGGCGGCAATGGCCTTTTCCAAGCCCGGCGCGCCGTCGACGATGACCAGCTCAGGCGTGGCCAGGCCACGGCTCACCAGATCGTCCAGGAGGGCTCGCCAGGCGGCCTCGCTTTCGCCGCCCATGTTGCGCAAGGCAAGCAGCACCTTCTGGCCGTCGCGCCGAACGCCCAGCGCCACCAGCACCGAGAGGCTGGTCGCCTTCCTATCCAGGCGAACGCGGACGACCGTGCCGTCGAGGATCAAGCGGACGATGTCGTCCCCGGCAAGATCGCGTTTTTGCCAAGCCGCCCAGTCGGACTGCACCTTGTGCCAGGTCCGACTGACGGTGTCCTTGCCAACCGCCCCGCCGAACAGCGCCGCCAAGGCGCGCCGAACCCGGCGCGTGTTGGTGCCCGCCAGATAGGCCCCGGCGATCAGCCGCTCGGCCTGCACCGTCAGGCGCTTGTAGGCCGGCAGCGTTTTGCTGCGCCATTCCACTTGCTTGCCATCGCTGCCGATCACCCGCGCCCGCGGAACCGACACCGTCTGTGGCCCGAACGTGCCGAGCAGCTGGCGCTCCCGGTGACCGTTCCGGTGGCCGACCGCTTCGCCGCTGCGGTCATACCGGCCGCGACCCAAAGCCGCCGCAAGCTCTTCTTCCAACATGTTTTCAATGAAGCCACGGATCTGATGGCGTACCCCAGCCTCCAGCGGATCAAACCAATCCGCACCCAGCAATGGAACCTCGTTCTCGAAAGCGATATCCTTCGTCATGGCGTGATCTCCTCCGGCGGCGCCAACCGCCGGTCTCCTTGGTGAACATCAGGAGATTACGCCACCTTCAAATTTCCACCACCCGAGCGACGCGACCATTCCTCGGACCGCAGTTACAACAAAAAATAGCGTGCGGCCGCGGCACCGTCAGACCCTGAGCCAGGGGCTCTGGTCCCTGGCTCAAATTTAGTCGAGACGCTGTTGGACTGTAGCGGGGGACAGCTGATGAATACGATGTCACAGACGGCGTCGCCACCTACTGGCATATCTGAAGCGCGGTCCCGTCGGCACGGAGCCAGGGCGCCGTCAGGATCTCGGGCATCGGCGCCGGCGCGCCGAAGCCGCTCGATGGCGGCAGGGCCTTGAACAGAAACGGCCTGAGGTCGCAGCCGAGCTCGCGAATGAGCTTCATGATGCCCTGCATGTGCCGTTCGCTTGTCGCCACGGTGAGCACGAGCAGGTTGGGGACGCCGAAGTGCGACTTGTGAAGCCCCTGCCCGATGATCTCGGTATAGGAGAGGATCTTCCGGAGATAGCTCGACTGCTGGAGGGTCGAGCGCGCCACCGGCATGCTGTTGCGGTCGGCTTCAAGGGCGAAGAACCGGTAGGCCTTCTTGCCCTCGCGCGCGTACTCCAGGCCGAACATGGCGTCGGGCACCACACGGATATCCGCTTGGCGGGTATCGGTCATGCGCGGCGGCCGGTAGGAGATCGAGACCGGAACGGCGAAGGGGTTGTCGGCGCGTCGCGTTGCTTCCGGCGCTCGCGCCAGAATCTCCGGCCAGGAGACGAACCGCAGGCTTGCGTCGGCCCGGACGCCAAGCTCGATCGAGGCGACAATGTCGGAGACCATCAGAGTATGAGCGAACTGCCGGCTCGCTCCCATGCGGCTTCTTCGCGACGGGGACCCGTCGGTCGGCAGCCCGAGATCGCGCAGCACGCGCTCGCCCGCCTCGCCGAGCTCGTAGACCACCGGCATATACCGGCAGTCGGCGAACCGCCATTGCTGGGCGGGGCGGTCGATGTAGCCGCCGTCGTGATAGAGGTGGCCGAGCCGTTCCTTGAAGCGCGTCTCGGAGGCGCCGCCCAGAAATGCGTAGAGGAAGGTCGAGCGAAGATAGGGGTGGCGATGGAGCAGCTTGAACAGCTCGATGTCGCGCGCCGTGAGCTCGATGCGCTTGCCCGTCGGCGCGCGCCGCATGCGGGAGCGGCGCTTGGGAGGAGTTGGTTCGGCGGACGGGATCGTCATGCCATCTGCATACACCTCGAAACCGCGGTTGTAACCGTGCGGCATGTTGCGCCATCCGCTCCGGCGGATACGTATGTTCCGCCATGCGAAGGCAAAAAAATGTTGTCTACTGCCACTCCGCCGGATCGGTATCGGCGGCGTCTTTGGGAGGGTCCCGAGGCGGAGCCGCGCTCGCGGTCTGGTCCCTCCGGCGCTCGGCGTACCTGGCCCGCATGTCCCGCCGCACCTGATCGCGCTGGGCACCGGTCATGCGCGCCATCCTCTCCATCACCAGGAACGGCACCCGGATGGAGACGGCGTGCGGCATGCCGCGGATGTAGGCGGCGAAGGAGCCGGTCGGCTGCTTCTCGATGAACTCGGGCGTCGTCCGCATGTTGCGGGCGAGCGCATGGGCATTGGCGTCGCTCACGGCGGACGCGAACTTGATCGAGGTGGCGCCTTGCAGGCTGTCGAGCACCCGCTGGGCGAGCTGCGAGAGATGCTGGTGGGCGAGGATGATCCCGACCTTCTGCTTGCGCGCCTGCTCGAGGATGACCGTGATGTTGGGGTCGTTGCGGATGAGGTCGTGGCACTCGTCGACGTAGACGAAGCAGGGCAGGCGCTTCTCCTGCGGCAGCGTCGTGCGCTCCTGCGCCGCCATGGCGATCATGGCGAGGAAGAACCGGCCGAGGATCTCCACGCCGCTCTTCTTCAGCAGGCTCTCGGCGTTGTTGATCAGGATGACCTTGCCGGCGTTCATCTCGGCGAAGAGGTCGAGCTTGGTGCGGGGGAAGGAGAACATGCGGGCGAGCGTGCGGTTGCGCAGGATGGCGAAGAGCCGGGCGACCACCTCTTCCTTGGTCTTGGTGAACTGCGGGCTGTTGAACTGGCTCCGGAAGAAATCCTGGGCGATGTCGTCGAGCTCGGCGACGTAGCGGGCGTAGTGCTCGAAGCCCCCCGGCTGCATGAGCTCCCGGAAGGTGTGGATCGTGGCGTCGGGGATGTGCAGCAGGAGCTGCATGGTGAACCGGAACAGCGTCGACTGGCGGCTCGTCATCTCGGCGCCCAGCAGCCCCGTCAGCACGAAATCCAGGAGCTCGAGCGCGCCGTTGAGGAGCGTTTCCCGGTCGAGCGCGGAGTATGAGCGGAGGCGCTCGAGGCCGACGTCGAAGAGGTTGAGGGCGACGGGGTAGTCGAGGTCGGTCGGATCGATGAGCACGAGCCTGCCATGGAGGGCGCCCCCCGGAGCGAACACGGCAAGCTCCGAGATCGTGCGGATGAGGTCCTGCTGGCTGTCCAGCACGATCACCGAGGCGTCGCCCCGCGCCACGCGTTTGAGGTCCTCCGCGACCAGGTATTGGATCGTCTGGGTCTTGCCGGCGCCGGGCGGTGCGACGATCCACTGGTGCTCGAACCGGGCGTGCTGGGGGAGCGCGAAGGGCGCCGGCGTCAGGAGCAGGTCGAGAAGCGGCGTGCCTTTGAGATATGTCTGCGCGAGCTCCAGCGGCGGAAGATCGGAATCGCATGGCGGGATGAGCGGCTTCCTATGCTCCTGGTCCGGGACCAGTCCCGACGCGTGGCAGGCGTTCTCGTAGAGCCGCCGGGAAATCGTGGCGAGGACCCCCGCCTCGACAAGGGCCGGCTTGGTGAGCGTCCCCCCGATGCGGTCGATGTCGTCCTTGGGATCGGCGAGCAGGTAGAGAAGCGGCACCGAAAGCGAGGTTTCCTCGTCCTCGATCCGGGGCAGGTGCTGCGCGATCCCGCCATAGAGGTTGCCCAGCTCCTCCACCAGGAGCGCCAGGACGCGGTCCTGGTTGGCGAGGGCATGCTGCTGCGCCCGCAGAAACCGCCGCAGGTCGACCAGCTCCTTCGGCGAGAGGACGGCCGTGCTCCAGTCGATCTCGGGGCAGGTGAACAGGGCGGTCTCCTGCGCGAGGATGGCCAGGAGGCAGGCATCGAGCGCCTCCCGCAGCACCGGGTGCGTCGGCAGGTCAACGTATTGGACGATGTCCGCGATGATGGCGGCGGCGGTATCGGCGAGCGCCTGCGGCGCGCTCCAGCGGGACGCCCGGAAGGCCGACCGCACCTCCTGGTACAGCGCGACCGTCTCGTGCAGATCCCGGGCCCGCTCGTCCGTGAACCGCCGCAGAAACGGCGTGAAGACGGACGGCGGCCGGAATTTAGAACTCAACGATCTCCTCGCGGCCGTCGAAGGTCAGGGCGGTTTCGAGATACGTCTTGAGGTTCTTGCAGGCCTCGACGATCGCGGCTTCCGCCCCCAGCAGCTCATCGAGGTCCTTGCACTCGATGTGCTGGCCCTGCGCCAGGCTGTCGACGGTGATGCGCAGCGAGAGCGCCATGATGGCGGCGCTGGCCAGCCCCCGGGCGCTCTTCCAGAGGGAGCGGCCGGTCGACGTGCGGGTCGCGTCGTCGAAGTGGGAAAACGCCGCTTCGCCGTGTTTCCTTCGCGCCTCGCTGTCGTAAACGGCGAGCCTGCCGAGTCCGTATTTTGAAACCAGCGACCGTTCGTCGGCCGTGAGGTCGGCGCGCGCGTCGAGGCCGAAGACCACCTTGGTGCCGAGCATCCCGCCCGACCGCTGGGAGCGGCGAAGCACCAGTTGCATGGCAATTCCCCTTCTC
>DAHUYF010000177.1 GCA_027315365.1 Rhodospirillales bacterium
ACGGCGCGAAAGAATCAATCATCAGCGCGCCTCCTAGTGGAGCGGCCCTGTCCCACCAGGGACCGCGCCCGTACTGTTGGGCTGTGAGGCTGGAGCTGGGTAGCTTCCTAGGCACCCGCGGGCGGCGCGCATCCACAGCGCGTCGACCCCCGCCCAACTCTTAACCCCTCATCGCCCTCCCCTCGTTTCACCTTGTAGAGCGCGTGAAACGCCGCGATGTTCATCCGCCCAACGCGGCGTGTCAATACGCAAATGTTGGCCGACAGCGCAACATATAGTGCTACGTGTCCCGCTTACCACCTGTTCTCGCTTCGTACGCTACGAGCGCCAGCATGCGCCGCCATTCAGCCCGGCTCACCCGCGTCTTGACGCACTCACCCCGCCTGAGACCCCCCATAGGTCAACCGCTTGCCTTCGATGCCGGCGAGAGCCTTCGCCGCGCGCTCCGCGTCGGTAATGCCGAGCGCCATCCGCTCGTTGTACCGGAAGTCAAATTCCGCGAGGTACCGCTTCAGGTGCTGTTGGCTGACGTGGTGATAGGTGCCAGTAATGCCGCGCTTCAGGATCGAGAAGTAATTTTCGAGCGTGTTCGTGTGCGCCTCGCCGCGGACATATTCGCCGGTTGAATGCCGCACAGCTTCGTGGCCCGCGTACTCTTGACCGACCATCTTATAAGCGCCGTGCTCGTCGGTCATCAGGAAGCTTTTGCGATCGACCTGCGCCACCAAAACCGCGCGGAGCGTACGCGCCGTAACGGTGGGGAGATGGAACGAACGCACCGCGCCGCCGCGCTCGACAAGGGCGAAGACAGGCTCCTTGCCGCCAGCACCACCGCCGACGCCCTGGCGCTTGTTCTTGTGCTTGTTGGCCTCTTTGCCGCCGATATATGCCTCGTCCGCTTCGATCGTGCGGCCGTTGCCGCCCATCGGGCGACGGGAGGACATCGGCCGCAGCGCTTCGCGGATGCGATGCGCCATGAACCATGCTGTTTTGTACGTCACGCCCAGCATGCGGTGAAGCTCATGGGCGCTCACACCATTCTTGCCAGCCATCAGCAGGTGCGTTGCAAGCAGCCACTTGTGAACCGGCACATGGCTGCGCTCAAACAGAGTACCAACCTTGACCGTGAAGTCCTTGCGGCATTCCGGCTCGGCGCATCGATAAACCCCGGGCTTGCTGGCGTTCTCATAGACCTTGCCGATTGAGCCGCAGTGCGGGCAAACGGGGCCATCCGGCCAGCGGATTTCCTCCAGGAATTTCCGAGCGGCTTCCTCATTATGAAATCTCGCGGCGGACAGATCGGCGGCGGACATGTGCGGCTCCATTCAGTGAGCCAACACTACCGCATGTGGCTTGTGGTGTAAAAGGGATAATTGCCTCATTTGATGCCCCACCAAAGAGGGGTTTGGCGCCCGTCCCCCCGCGGCCTACGATCCCGCATGACCCGAACATTCCTCACGCGGAGCGCTGGCGCGGGATAGCGTTGATGCCGGAATGACACAGCCTTTCACGATCCTGCTGGTCGAGGACGACACGCTGGTGCGTGACGCGGTGATCGAGCTGCTGCGCCAGCACGGCTTCGTCACGCTGGTGGCCGAGGACGGCTATGCCGCAATCCGCCTGCTGATGGAGCACCGGGTCGATCTGCTGTTCACCGACATCGTGATGCCGGGGATCACCGGCTTCGAGCTGGCGCGGCAGGCGAAGCTGATGCGGCCCGAGCTGCGCGTGCTCTACATGACCGGCCATGCCGAGCAGGAAAAAGGCGGGTTGCGCTACGGCAAGCTGCTGCTGAAGCCGCTGCGCGCCAACGAGATCCTCAGCGAGATCTGCCAGGCACTGGGCGGCTGAACCTCCTGGACTGCCGGCCGCCGGCATCCCCGGCTAGGATGACGGCCGATGCCGCGGCCTGACCGTCTCCGCCTCTTCCTCTGGATCACGCTGAGCAGCACGCTGCTGGGCGCGATCTTCGGCCACGCCGTGGGCAAGGGCGCCGGCAACTCTGGCGCCGGTCCTTACCTGCGCGGCGCCGTGGACGCCATGCTGATAGCCGCCGCACTCTCCTCGTTCGAGATTTTCGTGCTGAGCGGCATCCTGGCGGCCGTCTTGCGCCGGACACCCTTCCTGCCGCATCTCGGGCTGCGCTCGCTGGCGTATCTCGGCATAATCACGCTTGCGCTCGCCGCGGGCTATTGGCTGGCACCGCTTACCGGCGAGAGCAGCATCGTGCCGAGCCGCAGCGATGTCGTCTTCTCGCTCGCGGTCAGCGTCGGCTACAACCTGTTTTTCGGCGTCAACCGGCTGCTGGGTCCGGGCGTGCTGCTTGCCTTCGTCGCCGGGCGCTATCACCGCCCGCGCATCGAGGAGCGCGTGCTGCTGTCCATCGACATGCGCTCCTCCACCGTCATCGCCGAGCGCCCAGGCGAAGTGCGCTTTCTCGATTTCCTCAACCGCTTCGTCGCCGATCTCTCGCTCGCCATCGCCGAGGCCGGCGGCGAGATCCACAAATACGTCGGCGACGAGATCATCGCCACTTGGACGCTGGCCGGCGGGCTGCGCGAGGCGCGCTGGGGCCGCTGCCGCTGCACGGCAAGGAGAAGCCGCTCGAGCTCTACGCGCTCGAGACGCCGTGAGCACCGTCAGCGTTGCCGCTCGATCAGCCTGAGGCAGCTCACCCCGGCTGCGACGATGGCGAAGCCCGCGGCGGTGAACAGCGTCACGGCGCTTGCGCGCACCCCGAACAGCCCGAACATCAGCGCCACCAGCGCGGCGCCCACCGTCTGGCCGAGGAGCCGCGCGGTGCCGAGCATGCCGCTTGCGCCGCCGCTGCGCTCGCGCGGCGCCGAGCCGAGGATGGCGCGGTTGTTGGGCGATTGGAACAGGCCGAAACCGGCGCCGCACAGCGTCATGCGCCAAGCGATGTCGCCGACCGCGGGATGCGCCGGCAGCAGCGCCAGCGCGGCGAGCCCGGCGGCGAAGGCGGCGAGACCGAGACCGCCGAGGAGGCCGGCGGGATAACGGTCGGCGAGCCGGCCGGAGAGCGGCGCCACCACCGCGGTGGCCAGCGGCCAGGGGGTCATCAGCAGCCCGGTCGCGACCTGGCCCTGGCCGAGCGTGTCCTGGAGAAAGAACGGCAAGGCCACATAGGCCAGCATCTGCGAGATGAAGGAGGCGACCGAGGTGGCGATGGACAGCGCGAAGATCGGGATGCGCAGCAGATCGATCGGCAGCAGCGGCGAAGTTTGCGGCAGCTGGCGCAGCACCAGCGCGACGCCGGCGCCGAGCGCCGCCGCCGCCTCGCCGCCGACCAGTCCCCAGTTCTCGCCGTGGCCGGCGCCGTCGATCGCGATGATGAGAAAGCCGAAGAACAGCGCGTTGAGCAGCGCGCTCGGAGTGTCGAAGCGCCGCCGCGACGGCGGCGAGCGCGGCAGCGCACGCGCGGCGACGAGCGCCACCAACCCGACCGGCACGTTGACCGCGAAGAGCCATTGCCACGACGCCACTGCCAGGATGGCCGCGGCCACGGTCGGGCCGATCGCCGCCGAGACCGCGACCACCACGGCGTTGATGCCGATGCCGCGGCCGAGCATGCCGCGCGGATAGATGAAGCGGATGAGCGCGCCGTTGACGCTCATGATACCGGCGGCGCCGACGCCCTGGAGGATGCGCGCGAGGGTCAGCGTCGGCAGCGAATAGGACAGCGCGCAGCACAGCGAGGCCAGCGTGAAGACGGCGAGGCCGATGCCATAGATGCGGCGGAAGCCCCAGATCTCGCCCAGCGAGGCCAGCGGCAGCAGCAGGATGGTGACGGCGAGCTGATAGGCATTCACCACCCAGATCGAGCCGGCCGGGCTCGCCTGCAGCTCGCGCGCGATGGTCGGCAATGCGATGTTGGCGATGGCGCCGTCGATCACCGACATGGCGATGGCGAGCGCCACGGTGAGGATCGCCCAGCCGCGCCGCCCCGGCGGCAACCCGTCGCTTTCGTCCTGTCGCACGCTCATCGGCGGCGATTATTGCCAACCACGGCGCCGGAAGACAGAGGCGCCGGCCGCCAAGGTGACAACCGTAGCCGGCGCCGCTAAGCTTGACGCTTCCAACTCGACCGTGTTGGCGTTCAGAAATCGGGAGGGGTTATGACCGAGGTGACGATATCCGCCGCGGATGGCGGCAGCTTCAAGGCCTATCTCGCCACGCCCAAAAGCGGGAAGGGCGCCGGGATCGTCCTTATCCAGGAGATCTTCGGTGTCAACAAGGTGATGCGCGACCTGGCGGAAGGCTTCGCCGCGCAAGGCTATGCCGTGATGTGCCCCGACCTGTTCTGGCGCCAGGAGCCCGGCATCGACATCACCGATCAGACGAAAGCCGAATGGGACAAGGCATTCAGCCTCTACCAGGGCTTCAACGTCGACAAGGGCGTCGACGACCTCAAGGCGACGCTGGCCAGCCTGCGCCGGCACGCCGCCTGCAGCGGCAAGGTCGGGTCGGTCGGCTACTGCCTCGGCGGCAAGCTCGCTTATCTCATGGCCACGCGCAGCGACAGCGACGCCAATGTGGGATATTACGGCGTCGGCATCCAGGACGCGCTGGCCGAGGCCAAGAACATCAAGAAGCCGCTGATGCTGCACGTCGCCGGCAAGGACCAGTTCTGCCCGCTCCCGGCCCAGGCGCAGATCCAGCAGGGGCTCAAGGGGCATTCGCAGGTGACGATTCACCTCTATCCCGAGCAGGACCACGCCTTCGCGCGCGTCGGCGGCCAGCATTACAACAAAGCGGCGGCCGATCTCGCCAACAAGCGCACCGCCGATTACTTCAAGCAGCATCTCGGCTGAAAGAGGAGAAGCCCCATGCCCCACGCCATCCGCTTCCACAAGACCGGCGGCCCCGAAGTCCTGCAATGGGAAGACGTGCCGGTCGGCAAGCCCGGTCCCGGCGAGGCGCGCCTGCGCCACACCGCCATCGGCCTCAACTATGTCGACACCTATATCCGCAGCGGCCTCTACCCGACGCCGCTGCCGAGCGGCCTCGGCGCCGAAGCCGCCGGCGTGGTCGAGGAGGTCGGTCCCGGCGTCGGCGACATCAAGCCCGGCGACCGCGTCGCCTACGGCAACAGTCCGCTGGGCGCCTATGCCGAGACGCGCGTCATGCCGGCCGACCGACTGGTCGTGCTGCCGCAGGGCATCACCGACCAGCAGGGTGCGGCAATGATGCTCAAGGGGATGACCGCGCAGTATCTCATCCGCCAGATCTACAAGGTGAAGAAGGGCGACACCATCCTGCTCCACGCCGCCGCCGGCGGCGTCGGCCTCATCGCTTGCCAATGGGCGAAGTCGCTGGGCGCCACCGTCATCGGCACGGTCGGCAGCGACGACAAGGCGAAGCTCGCCAAGGCGCATGGTTGCGATCATCCCATCGTCTACACGCGCGAGGACTTTGTCGAGCGCGTCAAGGAGTTGACCAAGGGCGAGAAGGTGCCGGTAGTCTATGACAGCGTCGGCAAGGACACCTTCATGAAGTCGCTCGACTGTATCCGCCCACACGGCATCATGGTCAGCTTTGGCCAGGCCTCGGGCTCGGTCGGCCCGATCGATCTCGGCATCTTCGCCGCCAAGGGGTCGCTGTTCTTCACCCGGCCGACGCTCAACACCTACGCCGCCAAGCGCACCGACATGCTGGCCATGGCCAAGGATCTGTTCGAGGCGGTGCTGTCGGGTGCGGTCAAGATCGAGGTCAATCAGACCTATCCGTTGAAGGACGCGGCGCAAGCGCATCGCGACCTGCAATCGCGCAAGACCACCGGTTCGACCGTCTTCACGGTGTGAGCGCGCGGCGCGCGGCCGGACTGCTGCTGGCGGCGCTTCTGGCGCCGCTGGCGGCGGCACCGGCGCGCGCCGATGCGCTCGACGACGCCCGCGCCGGCATCGCGGCGCAGCGGCAGAACCGGCTAGACGACGCCATCCGCCTCTACACCAAAGCGCTCGCCGAGGGCAGCCTGCCGACCCAGGACCAGGCCGTCGTCTATCTCGACCGCGCCACCGCCTATCACCGGCTCGGCGAGTACGACAAGGCGATTGCCGACTACACGGCGGTCATCGCACGCAAACCCTCGGCCGAAGCCTTCAACGATCGCGGCAATTCCTATCGTCTGGCCCAGCGCTATGCCGAAGCGATCGCCGATCTCAGTGAAGCCATCCGTCGCGATCCCGCGCTCGCCATCGCCTATGACAACCGCGCCAACGCCTATGTGCATCAGCAGCACTACGCGCAGGCGCTCGCCGATTACGACCGGGCGATCGCGCTCGACGGCACCGTCGCTGACTTCCACAGCGACCGCGGCTATGTACGCTACGACGCCGGGCGCTTCGCCGACGCAGCCGAGGATCTGCGGCAAAGCCTCGCTCTCGACCCGCTGCAGCCCTATGCGGTGCTGTGGCTGCACCTCGCCCGTGCGCGTCTCGGCGTGCCGGACGCGACGGAACTCGCCGGCAACGCGGCGCGGCTGGATCCCCGCCTCTGGCCCGCGCCGCTGGTGATGCTGTTCCTCGGCCGCGCACTGCCGAGCGCGATCGAGGCCGAGGCCGCGCGCGGCGATCCCGCGACACGGCGCCAGCGCCGCTGCGAGAGCGCGTTCTATCTCGGCGAATGGACGCTGGAGCAACGCGACGCCGGGCTCGCCCGCGACCTGCTCGAGCGCGCGCGGCAGACCTGCCCCGCCGAGTTCGTCGAATATGTCGGCGCGGTAAGCGAGCTGATGCGGCTGGGGAAGTAGAAGGCCAGTCCGCTCTGTGCAGCCCTCGTGGTTGCTGACGCCGCCTCTGACGAGCGCCCTTTGGGCGCTCGCTAGGTATTCATCGCCTCGAAGAAGTCGGCGTTGTTCTTGCTTTCTTTGAGCTTGCTGATGAGGAATTCAAGCCCATCCATCGGGCCCATCGGCATCAGCACGCGGCGCAGCACCCACATCTTGGAGAGGATGGCCTTCTCGACCAGAAGCTCCTCCTTGCGCGTGCCCGACTTGGTGATGTCGACCGCGGGGAAGACGCGCTTGTCCGCCACCTTGCGGTCGAGCACGATTTCGGAGTTGCCGGTGCCCTTGAACTCCTCGAAGATCACCTCGTCCATGCGCGAGCCGGTGTCGATCAGCGCGGTCGCGATGATGGTCAGCGAGCCGCCCTCCTCGATGTTGCGCGCCGCGCCGAAGAAGCGCTTCGGCCGCTGCAGCGCGTTGGCGTCGACACCGCCGGTCAGCACCTTGCCGGAGGACGGCACCACCGTGTTGTAGGCGCGCGCCAGACGGGTGATCGAATCCAGCAGAATCACCACATCGCGCTTGTGCTCGACCAGGCGCTTGGCTTTCTCGATCACCATCTCGGCAACCTGCACGTGGCGCACCGCCGGCTCGTCGAAGGTCGAACTCACCACCTCGCCCTTCACCGTGCGCGCCATGTCGGTGACTTCCTCCGGCCGCTCGTCGATCAGCAGAACCAGCAGGTAGACGTCGGGATGGTTGGCGGCAATGGCGTGCGCGATGTTCTGCAGCATCACCGTCTTGCCGGTGCGCGGCGGCGACACGATCAGCGCGCGCTGGCCCTTGCCCAGCGGCGTGATCAGGTCGATGACCCGCGTGGTGAGGTCCTTCTTGGTGGGGTCGCCGATCTCGAGGTTGATCTTCTCGTCAGGATAGAGCGGCGTCAAATTGTCGAAGTTGATGCGGTGGCGCAGCTTATCGGGCTCGTCGAAATTGATCTGGTTGACCTTGAGCAGCGCGAAATACCGCTCGCCCTCCTTCGGCGAGCGAATCTGGCCCTCCACCGTGTCGCCGGTGCGCAGGCCGAAGCGGCGCACCTGGCTCGGGCTGACATAGATGTCGTCGGGACCGGGCAGGTAGTTGGCTTCCGGCGAGCGCAGGAAGCCGAACCCGTCCTGCAGCACCTCGAGCACGCCGTCGCCGTAGATCGCCTGGTCGTTGTCGGCCAGCGTCTTGAGGATGGCGAACATCATGTCCTGCTTCCTGAGCGAGGACGCGTTCTCGACCTGCAGTTCCTCGGCGAAGTTCAGTAGCTCCGCAGGGGTCTTGCGCTTGAGTTCCTGGAGGTTCATCGGGGTATGGTCGCCTGAGAAAGAAGACGGGACGGGATGAGGAGAAGGGCCCGCAGGAGGCGCGGGACTTATATCGGGAGGACGGCGGTCTCTACGCGACCGAACGTACCTATGCTCCAGATTATCGCTTTGGGAACGGAAGACGCCGCGATCGGGCGCTTTCACCCTTAGCGAAAAGCGGCTGACGAGTCAAATGGCATTCGCCGGGAAAAGGTTCAAGGGGACGCCACCGGCCGTGGCCGGCCAGCCCGGCGCGGCCTTCGCGGTTGCCTGCAATCCCCCCCGGCAGACAGCAGCGGTCGGAGGGGTGACGCTCAAAAGGGCTTCACCACCACCAGGATGACGATCGCGATCAGCAGCAGCGTCGGTACCTCGTTGATGAAGCGGTAGAACCGCGCGGAATGGCGGTCGCGGTCGGCGGCAAAGTCGCGCCGCCAGCGCGCCAGCAGGACATGGAAGACGGTGAGTGCCAGCACCGCCGCCAGCTTGGCGTAGATCCAGCCGGCGCTCCAATCGACCACCCCGGGGGTCAGCGCCAGCAACAGCCCGAAGATGTAGGTCGCCGTCATCGCCGGCATCATGATGCCGCGCAACAATCTGCGCTCCATCGCCTTGAAGGTCTCCGAGGCCGACGAGCCCGGCCGCGCCTGGGCGTGGTAGACGAAGAGCCGCGGCAAATAGAGCAACCCCGCCATCCAGGCGATGACGCTGAGGATGTGCAGCGCCTTGATCCAGGGATAGGCCCCGGCAAGGGCGTTCACCTGCGCCCGCCCACGGCACAGAGGCAGCGGCGGAACTCCGCCGGACAGAGCCGCGCGCCATCGGCCGGGCACGGCCCGCTGCGGGCGCTGCGCACCAGCTTGGCCAGCCCGCCGATGAAGGATGCCATCGTGCCCACCGTCGCGACCCGCTCATAGCGCGGCACCCCAGACTTTTCGGCAAGATGGCGGTACTCGATGTCGAGCTCGACCAGCGTCTCGGAATGTTCGGAAACGAACGCCACCGGCACCACGATCAGCCCTACCCCCTCGCGCCCGGCGCGGCGGATCTCGTCATCGGTCGCCGGCCCGATCCAGGCCAGCGGACCGACCCGGCTTTGATAGCAAACGACGCTGTCGAGCCCGGGCCAAGCCAGCACGCGCTGCAGCGCCGCTACCGTCCGCTCGATCTGCCACTGATAGGGATCGCCGGCGGCGACAATCTTGCGCGGTAGCCCGTGAGCCGAGAACAGCACGCGCAGGCGCTTGCCGGCGGGCCAAGCCTCCAGCGTCGTCCGCGTCGCCTGCGCCAGCGCGGCGATGAAGCCGCTCTCCTCGGGATAGCAACACAAGGCCCGTACCGGCACAGCGAGGCCCACCGCCCGCGCCGCCTGCTGCCAGGCGGCCAGTGAGGATCCGGTGGTCGTCGTCGAGGCTTGTGGGTAAAGCGGCAGCAGCACGATTTCATCCGGCTGCCAGCCCTTCACCGCCGCCGCCGCCGCGCCGCTGAGCGGCGCCCAGTAGCGCATCGCGATGAAGACGCGGAAGCCCTCGCCCAGTGCCGCCGCCAGCGCCTGCGCCTGCGCCTCGGTATTGGCAAGCAGCGGCGAGAAGCCGCCGATGCGCTGATAGATCGCCTGCGCCAATGGCGCCCGGCGGCGGGAAATGAGCTTGGCGAGCAGCCAGCGCAGCGGCTGGGGCAGGGAAATGATGGCGCGATCGTTGAACAGGTTGAAGAGGAACGGCTCGACCGCATCCGGCCGGTCGGGACCGCCGAGATTGAACAGCACCACCGCGGTTCGCGTCATGGCGTCTCCAGCGGCCGTCGTAGAGACGTCACCAGCTCGGCGACATGCTCGACCGGCGTTTCCGGCACGATGCCATGGCCGAGGTTGAAGATGAACGGCCCCTCGCCCAGCGCACGGCGCAGCACCGCGACCGCGCTCGCCATCGCCTCACCGCCGGCAACCAGCAGCAAGGGATCGAGATTGCCCTGCACCGGCCCGATCGACTGCAAGGTCTTGCGCGCGATCGAGGGCGGCACGGTACTGTCGAGACCGAGCGCGCTGACGCCGCTTTCGCTGAAATAAGCGCGATACATCAGCCCGGCACCACGGGGAAAACCGATGATCGGCAGGCCCGGACGGGTTTCCCTGAGCGCGGCGGTGATGCGCCGTGTCGGTGCAATCACCCAGCGACGGAACGCCGCTTCCGGCAGAACGCCCGCCCAGCTGTCGAAGAGCTGCACCACTTCGGCGCCGGCCGCGACCTGACCACGCAGGTAGGTGATCGTTGCGTCCGTCACCCGATCGATCAGCTCGCCAAACCCGGCAGGATCGGTATAGGCCCAGCGTCTTACCATTGCGAAGTCGCGGCTGCCGCCACCTTCGACCATGTAGCTCGCCACTGTCCAGGGCGCACCGGCAAAACCGATCAGCGTCGTCTCTGCCGGCAGCAGCGTTGCAACACGCGCCACCGTTTCATAGACCGGTGTTACACGCGCTGCAAAGGCATCGAGCGACAGCTCCCGTACGCCGGCCGACGAGCGGATCGGCGCCAGCACCGGTCCTTCACCTTCGCGGAACTCCACCTTCTGGCCCAGGCCATGCGCCACCACCAGGATATCCGAAAACAGGATCGCTGCATCCATGCCGAAGCGCCGCACCGGTTGCATCGTCGCCTCGCAGGCGAGCTCCGGCGTGAAGCAAAGGTCGAGAAAGCCCGGCACGCGCTGCCGCAGAGCACGGTACTCCGGCAGGTAGCGTCCCGCCTGTCGCATCAGCCAGACCGGCGGCAATGACAGCGTTTCGCCCGAGAGCGCCCGCAGCAGCAGCTTTGCCGGCACTTCCGGCGTCGCGGCCGGATCGCCCGACATTACCGTTGCTCTGCCTTCGCCCAGGTTTCCCATCGCGTCTCTCTACCTCCTCTCTTTTTAAATCTAAGGTAGTGGTAGGCAGTTGTCGGCGGGAAAACGGGGATTGATTGTTGCCAACCGCTGATCCCGAATCCGGCGGCTTCCGCCTGAAAGCAGCGTCGAGACAGTGTATAAGACGGGATGAGAGCCTACCAAGGCGGATTTGACAGCCTGTTGCACGCCACGGAGAAGAGGGTGAAAGCTGGGGATGACATGGACGTGCGAGGTGGTTGTCCCGGACTCGCAGAGGGTGCAGCCGTCTTATCCAAAGGCGGACGATATGGCTGCTCTGCCGAGGCCGAGCGGGGATTGAATCGAGCGATGTCGGTCAGCGGGGGATATGTGCGGAGTTTGCCCTCTCTTCTCCACATCACGATGGGGACAAGCTGGTGACCCGGTTTCATCTTCATTTGGTTTCCGATGCCACCGGAGATACCGTGCATTCGGTTGCGCGCGCCTGCTTGGTGCAATTCGAGGGCGTGGAGGCGATCGAGCACATCTGGTCGATGGTGCGGACCAAGAGCCAGATCGAGCGGGTGATTGCCGGCGTCCAGGCCAATCCCGGCGTGGTGCTCTACACCCTGGTCAACGAGACGCTGCGCTCGCCCCTGCTCGATGGCTGCCGCAAGCTGCAGGTGCCGGCCATCCCGGTGCTCGACCCCGTTATCGGAGCGCTCGCCACCTTCCTCGGCCGCCAGAGCCGCGGCCTGCCGGGGCAGCAACACCTGCTCGACACCGAGTATTTTCAGCGCATCGACGCCATGACCTTCGCGCTCAACCACGATGACGGGCAATCGGCCTGGGGCCTCGACGAAGCCGATGTCGTGCTGGTCGGAGTGTCGCGGACCTCGAAAACGCCGACTTGCCTCTATCTTGCCAATCGTGGCATCAAGGCGGCGAATGTGCCGATCGTGCCCAACATGGCCCTGCCGCCGGAAGTCTTCGCCGCGACCCGGCCGCTGATCGTCGGCCTTACCAACGATCCCGAGCGTCTAATCCAGGTGCGGCGCAATCGCCTGACCATGCTGCACCAGGATGACCGCACCGATTACACCGACATCGACGCGGTACGTCTCGAGGTGACGGCGGCACGGCGGCTCTTTGCCGAGCATCACTGGCCGGTGATCGACGTCACGCGCCGATCCATCGAGGAAACCGCCGCGGCGATCCTCAAGCTGATCGCCCGGCGGCATGGGCAGGACATGTGAGCCCGCTCGTCCTCGCCTCCGCCAGTCGCAGTCGCGCCCTGCTGCTGGAGCGCGCCGGTCTTGCCATTCTTTGCGATCCCGCCGGCCTCGACGAAGCCGCGATCAAGGTCGCCTTTCGCCGCGCTGGGCGCGACGCCGCGGGCTGCGCCATGGCGCTGGCCGAGGCCAAGGCGTCGCACGTGGCACCGCGCCATCCCGGAGCACTGGTGATCGGTGCCGATCAGTTGCTGGTCTGCGGCGACGCCTGGCTCGACAAGCCCGAGGATATCACCGCGGCGCGGCGCCAGCTGCAAGACCTGCGCGGCCGCCGGCACGAACTCGTCACCGCGATCGCGCTCTACCGCGGCGACACGCCGCTGTGGCGGCACGTCGAACGTCCGATGCTGGCGATGCGCAATTTCTCTGACGCCTTCCTCGAGACCTACCTCGCCGCTGCCGGGCCTGACGTGCTGGGCGCCGTCGGCGCCTATCAGCTCGAAGCGCTGGGCGTGCAGCTCTTCGCCAGCATCGAAGGTGATTACTTCTCGATCCTGGGCTTGCCGCTGCTACCGCTGCTCGATCATCTGCGCCGCGCCGGCGCGCTTGCGGCATGAAGCGGGCCGGGGTCATGGGCTGGCCGGTGGCGCAGTCGCGCTCGCCGGTGCTGCACGGCTTCTGGCTGACGCAGTACCAGATCGAGGGCAGCTATGACAGACTGCCGGTGCCGCCCGACGCGCTCGAGCGCGCGCTGCGCGCCCTCCCCGGGCGGGGCTTTGCCGGCTGCAATCTCACCATCCCTCACAAGGAGCACGCGCTGACACTGCTCGACCGTCTGGATGGCGCGGCACGGCGCATCGGCGCGGTCAATACGGTGGTCGTCGCGGCAGACGGCACGCTCGAAGGACACAACACCGATGCCTTCGGCTTTCATGCCAGCCTCGCAGCAGCCGTGCCCGGCTGGGATGCGGCGAGCGGCCCTGCCGTCGTGCTCGGCGCCGGCGGCGCCGCGCGCGCCGTGACGGCGGCGCTGCTCGACTACCGGGTGCCGGAAATCCGCTTGATCAACCGCCATCGTCCGCGTGCCGAGGCCCTGGCGGCGGCGCTCGGCGGACCGGTCGAGGTGGTCGACTGGGTGCAGCGCGCCGCCGCGCTGGCCGGTGCCGCGCTGCTGGTCAACACTACCAGCCTCGGCATGACCGGCCAGCCGCCACTCGACATCGCCCTCGACGATCTGCCGCGCGCGGCGCTGGTCAACGACATCGTCTACGTGCCGCTGGAAACGCCGCTGCTCACGGCGGCGCGGGCGCGCGGCAATCCGGTAGTGGACGGGCTCGGCATGCTGCTGCACCAGGCACGTCCGGGCTTTGCCGCCTGGTTCGGCGTCGAGCCGGAGGTGACGCCGGCACTGCGCGCCTGCGTCCTCGCCAGCCTGGAGGCGGGATGATCGTGCTCGGCCTCACCGGCTCGGTCGGCATGGGCAAGAGTACCGCTGCCGCCATGCTCCGCAGGCTAGGCCTCCGCGTTCACGACAGCGATGCCGCGGTGCATCGCCTGCTGGCGCCCGGGGGCGCGGCGGTGGCGGCCGTCGAGGCGGCCTTTCCCGGCGTGCGCCGGCCGGATGGCGGCGTCGATCGGCCGGTGCTCGGCGCCCGCGTCTTTGCCGATCCCACCGCGCTCAAGCGGCTGGAACGCATCCTCCACCCGCTGGTGCGGGCGAGCCAGCAGCGCTTTCTCGTGCGCGCCCGTTCGCGCCGCCTGGCACTGGTCGTGCTCGACATACCGCTGCTGTTCGAGACCGGCGGCGACCGGCGCTGCGACAAGGTGGCCGTCGTCTCCGCGCCCGCCTTCCTCCAGCGCGCGCGCGTCATGGCGCGCCCCGGCATGACCGCCTCTCGCCTCGCCGCCATCCTGGCGCAGCAGATGCCCGACGTGCAAAAGCGTCGGCGCGCCGATTACGTCGTGCCCAGCGGTCTCGGCCGCGCCGTGACTTTCCGCCGCCTCGCACGGGTCGTGCAGGCGTTGACGGCAGAGCACGGCGCCAAGCCTTGCCCGGCCCCTGCCGCCTGAGGCACACTGACGCCATGCGCGAGATCGTGCTCGACACTGAAACCACCGGCCTCGACCCGGCCGACGGCCACCGCCTCATCGAGCTGGCCTGCGTCGAGCTGTTCAACCATGTGCCGACCGGGCGGGTCTTCCACCGCTACGTCAATCCCGAGCGCGATATCCCGGCCGAGGCGACCGCAGTGCACGGCATCACCGCCGATATGCTGGCGCCGCATCCGGTATTCGCGGTCATCGCCGACGAGTTCCTGGCCTTCATCGGCGCCGATCGTCTGGTCATCCACAATGCCGAGTTCGATCTGCGCTTCCTCAATGCCGAGCTGAAGCGCCTCGGCCGGCCGGCGCTCGGCTGCGAGGTCGAAGACACGCTGTCGCTGGCGCGCCGGCGCTATCCCGGCGCGCCGGCGAGTCTCGATGCGCTCTGCCGCCGCTTCGCGATCGATCTCAGCGCCCGCACCAAGCATGGGGCGCGGCTCGACTGCGAGCTGCTGGCCGCGGTCTATCTCGAGCTTATCGGCGGCCGCCAGCCCGGCCTCGACCTCGCCGCCGCCGCCGGCAGCGGCGGTGCGTTCAGCGCGCTGCCGCGACCCGCCCGCCCGCCTCGTCCGCACGCGCCAAGCGCCGAGGAGCTTGCGGCGCATGCCGCGCTGCTGGCAAAGCTCAGGAATCCGCTGTGGAACCCGGCAGAGCAGGACGAGGGTTCGCCGCGTCTCGGCTGAAATCGGGACAACCGCCCGCGCAATGCGGGCTTTCGCGGTTGCTGACGCAACCGCCGGCGACGACGCGGTGCGCCGCGCCTAAGCGGTTGCGATCGGGCCCGCCGACTGGGCCGATTGTTGCCGGCGCAACAGCTCGGCGAAGTCGACCGGATGCAGCAGCAGCGGCGGGAAGCCACCCTCGCGCGTGGCGGCTGCGATCACGCTGCGCGCAAAGGGAAAGAGCAGGCGCGGCGTTTCCACCAGCAGCACCGTCGGCAGCATCGTCTGCGACGTGTTGCGCACGGTTACCACCGCGGCATAGGCCAGCTCGGCGACAAATACCGCTTCGCCGCCGGCGGTGGCATTGGCGCTGACGGTGAGCACGACTTCGTAGATGTCCTGGCCCAGCGCCTGCGCCTTGACGTCGACGCCGAGCTGCACTTCAGGTGCGTCCTTCTGCTGCATCAGGCTGTGCGGTGCGCGCGGGTTTTCGAAGGAGAAGTCCTTGATGTATTGCGCATTGACGATGAGCTGCTGCGCGCTCGCGCCGTTAGTGCCCGGCATCGCCGCGCCGCCGATCTGATCCGTCATGAACGACTCTCCCTGCCCGACCGACGCTGGCTAGCACGGATGGTCAGGGCGCACAACCCTGCCCGGCGCAGCCGCGCGATGACCAAACCATGACGCCCGCGGATTATTCGTTTGTTAACCCTTCACGCCCAAGCATGACGGTCCGGCGAGGTCGCGGATGTCGTTCGAAGCCCAGCTCGATGATCCCCTGCTGCGCGAGATCTACGCCTATTGGCGCTGGAAGCGCGCGGCCCGCCGCATGCCGTCGCGGCGCCAGATCGATCCCTGCGAGATACCGCGCCTGTTGCCGCACCTGGTCATCAGCGAGGCGGTCGATGGCGGACGATGTTTCCGCTATCGCCTCGTCGGCACCGCCGTTGCCCGCACCATTGGCTTCGATCCCACCGGACGCAGCGTCGACGATGTCGCGAGTGGCAGCTACGGCGCCTATATCAACGGGTTGCACCACCGCAGCTGCGAAGAGCGCGTTCCGATCTTCGCCGCCAGCCCTTTCATCGGCGCCGCACGCGGCCGACAGTATTTCGCCCGGCGCCTGGCGCTGCCGCTCTCGGAGGATGACGATGCGGTCAACCAGATCCTGTCGATGGTGATCTTCTGTTTCGCCGACCGGCCGTCGCTCACCGTGCTCGACCGCCCGGTGGCCGACGCGGCGGACTGACCGGCGCTTGCCCTTTGTCCGCTGCGGCCTTATGTACCGGGAAGGCACGGCTCTGAGCTTGGTTGAGGTCGATGGGCGACGGCTACCAATATCTCGATATCGTCGTGTTCGCGGTGATCGCGGGCCTGCTGGTGCTGCGTCTGCGCAGCGTTCTCGGCCGGCGGACCGGCAACGAGCGGCGCCGCGATCCCTTCACTCCGCCCGCGCCCGGCCCGACACCTGAGAAGGTGGTGACGCTGTCGCCGCCGCGCGACCGCGTGCCGCCGCCGGGCGCTGCGGCGCCCGGCAGCGGCATCGTCGCGCTCAAGGCGGCGGATAAGAGCTTCGACGAGGCGTCCTTCCTGGCTGGTGCGCGCGCCGCTTTCGAGATCATCGTCAATGCCTTCGCCAAGGGCGATACTGCAACGCTGCAGCCGCTGCTCAGCGAGCAGGTCTTTGCCTCCTTCAACGATGCCATCCGCGCCCGTGCGGTGCAGCACGAGACGCTCGAGACCACGCTCGCAAGCATCAAGGCGCTGGAAATCGCCGCGGCGGGGATCGAGCGCGATAGCGCTCATGTCACGGTGAAATTCATCTCCGATCAGATCAACGTGACGCGCGCCGCCGACGGCTCGGTGGTGGAAGGCAATCCCGATCAGGTCGACGAGAAGACCGATCTCTGGACCTTCGTCCGGCCGCTACGCTCGCGCGATCCGAATTGGACGCTCGTTGCCACGCAAAGTCCCTAGAGCTGCCGCTGCCGCGGCGCTTTTTCTCGCGCTTTTCGCCTGCACGCCGCGGCCGCCGCCACCCGATCGCCTGACCCTGCAGCCGGCGGCCTTCGATGATCTCGCGCAATGGCCGGAGGACGGGCACGCCGCCGCGCTCGCCGCCTTTGCCCGCTCCTGCGCTGTGCTTGCGAAAGCGCCGCCCGCGGCGCCGGTCGGCATCGTGGGCAGCGCGGCCGACTGGCAGGCGGCGTGCGCCGCGCTGCCACGCGCGGCGGACGATGCCGCCGCACGGCGTTTCTTCGAGGCCTGGTTCCGTCCCTGGCAGGCAGGCAACAATGGCGTCGCCGAGGGCCTTTTCACCGGCTATTACGAGCTCGAGCTCGACGGCGCGCGCCAGCCCGGGGGCGGCTTTACCGTACCGCTGCTGCGTCGACCGCCCGATCTCGTCATGGTCGAGCTCGGCCTCTTCCGCCCCGCCTGGCGCGGCGACCGCATCGCCGGCCGCGTCGTCGAAGGCCGGCTGAAGCCCTACAGCAGCCGCACTCAGATCGAGAGCGGTGCTCTCGACCGCTATCACCTGGCGTTCCTCTGGGTCGACGATCCCGTCGCCGCCTTCTTCCTGCAGATCCAGGGCTCCGGCCGCGTGCGGCTGCGTGACGGCAGCGTCGTGCGGGTCGGCTATGACGGCCAGAACGGCTGGCCTTACGTGGCGATCGGCAAGCTGCTGGTGGCACGCGGCGTGCTCGCCCGGGACGCGGTGTCGATGCAGTCGATCCGTGCCTGGCTCGAGGCGCATCCCGACGATGGCAAGGCGCTGATGGCGGAGAACCCGTCCTATGTCTTTTTTCGCGAACGCGCGGGCGACGGGCCGCTCGGCAGCGAAGGCGTAGTGCTGACGCCCGGCCGCAGCCTCGCCATCGACCCGCGCTTCGTGCCGCTGGGCGTGCCGATCTTCGTCGACGCCGGCGAGGGCCTGCGGCGGCTGATGGTGGCGCAGGACACCGGCGGCGCCATTCGCGGGCCGGTGCGCGGTGACGTCTTCTGGGGCGCGGGCGCCGAAGCCGAGAGCCGCGCCGGCACGATGCGCCAGCGCGGCAGCTACTATCTGCTGCTGCCCAAGGGCGTGACACCTGCGTCGTGACCGCCGCCTCGACGCGGCTTGACTCCGGCGTCGCGAAAACTCGCACAAATTTGCTTCAAGGCTCCGCACGCCGCAAATCTGAAAGAGAGTATCCTTTCGTCCGTTCTCTGGGCGACCACCGCCCGCCAGCGGCAAAGCCAGGCCGACGACACCTCCTTGGGAAAGTAAGAGATGTCAAAGCGCATGCAGTTTGCGGTCGCGCTTCTGGCGCTGATCCTGGCGCGCCCGGGCGCGTCGACGACCACTTCGATCACGACCGCCGAGACGAGCGCGGGCGCTACGACGGACACCACGCCTATCATGATTTTCACGGCCATGATTTCCGCTTCTTCACGCCCTACGAGCTCGACCTCTGGCGCCATGGCGGCTGGGTTCATGATTGGTATGGCGGGCGTTATGGCTGGTGGTGGGTGGCCGATGGTTACTGGTACTGGTATCCGCAGCCGGTCTATTCCTATCCGACCTATGTGCCGCCGGTGCCGCCGCCCGCGGGTGTCGTGACGCCGGGCGCGCCCCTGTCCCCGGCCATGCCGCCGCCCGCTCCGGGTGGTCAAGTCCCGCCGCAGTTCTGGTATTATTGCGCTGAGAGCAGGGCTTATTACCCTTCGATCGCTAACTGCAACACGCCCTGGCAGCCGGTGCCGACGCGGTGACCGGGGAGACCGTCGCCAGGACGGTCCTATAATGATTATATATCTTTGCCCGAGGTCGCCATCGGCTCGGCGGAGGAGAGATGATGGTAAAGCGGATCGCACTGAAGACGGCGCTGGCCGCTGCCGGACTGCTGCTGGCGGCGGGGTTTGCCGCGACCCCCGCTGCGGCATGGGTCGGCTTCTGGGGCCGGCCGTACTGGGGCGGGCCGTTCTACGGCCCCTATCCCTATTACTATCCGCCGCCGGTGGTCTATCCGCCGCCGCCGATGGTTTATGCGCCGCCACCGGTGGTCGTGACCCCGGCGCCGCCGGTTTACATGCAACAGCCGGCGCAGGCGAACAGCTGGTACTATTGCGACAATCCGCAGGGCTACTACCCGACCGTCCAGCATTGCAGCACCGCGTGGCGCCAGGTTCCGGCGCAGCCGGCGCGTTAGACCGAGGAGACGTTATCTTGAAGCAGGCTAAAGCCGCCATCGCCGCAGTAACGACGCTGGCCCTACTCGCCGGCTGCGCGCAGCCGCCGCTGGGTCCGCGCGTGATGGTGATGCCGGGGCCGAACAAGCCTTTCGCTGTTTTCCAGGAGGACGACGCGGTCTGCCGCCAGTTCGCGCAGCAGCAGAGCGCCGGCGCCGCGGAGCAAGGGAATACCGCGCAGCTCGGCACCGCCGTCCTCGGCACGGTGCTGGGGGCGGGCCTCGGCGCCGCGCTTGGCGGCGGCCGCGGTGCCGCGATCGGCGCCGGTACCGGCGCGCTCGGCGGCACCGCTATCGGTGCAAACCAGGCCGAACGCGGCCAGTACAGTGCACAGCGTTTCTATGACAACGCCTACTCGCAATGCATGTACGCCCATGGCAACCAGGTGCCGGGCTATGTTGCGGCTTCGCCGCAGCCGTCGGGACCGCCGCCGGGGCCGCCGCCCGGAGCGTATCCTCCTCCTCCTCCTGGACCGCCGCCGCCGCCGCCGCCGCAATAAGCGCTTTGCCCGGGGCTTGCCGTGGCGCCCGACCCCGGGCAGTTGCTTGCTTTCCTCGCCCGGCCTGACCATGCTGCGCAGGCAAAGGGCGCCGCGACGCCCGAGCCCGCCTGGCCCGAGGGAATGAGGAATGCCTGCACCGCCGATCCGCGTCGGTCTCTTCGTCACCTGTCTCGTCGATCTCTTCCGCCCGAGCGTCGGCTTCGCCGCGGTGAAGCTGCTGGAGGCGGCCGGGTGCAACGTCGAGGTGCCGGCGTCGCAGACCTGCTGCGGCCAGCCCGCCTATAATTCCGGCGACAAGGCCGACACCAAGGCGATCGCGCGCCAGGTGCTCGATGCCTTCGAGGGCTTCGACTACGTGGTCGTCCCGTCGGGGTCCTGCGGCGGCATGATCAAGCGGCATTATCCCGACCTCTTCGCCGACGATCCCGCCCTCCATCAGCGCGCGCAGCACCTGGCCAAGCGCACCTACGAACTCGTCTCGTTTCTCGCCGACGTGCTGAAGCTGGAGCGGGTCGAGGCGCGCTACGACGGCCTCGCGACATATCACGACTCCTGCTCGGGACTGCGCGAGCTCGGCGTCAAGGAGCAGCCGCGCCGGCTGCTGCGCAGCGTCGCCGGGCTGCGCCTCGCGGAGCTCCCGGGCGCCGAGATCTGCTGCGGCTTCGGTGGCACTTTTTGCATTAAGTACCCCGAGATCTCCGACCGGATGGTGGCCGACAAGGCGGCCGACATCGCCGCCACCGGCGCCGATACGCTGCTTGCCGGCGATCTGGGCTGCCTGCTCAACATGGCCGGCAAGCTGTCGCGCCTGGGCAAGGATGTCCGCGTACGCCACGTCGCCGAAGTGCTCGCCGACATGACGGAGGCGACGCCGCCGATCGGCGCCGGCCCGGCGGAGCGGCGCTGATGCAGCCGACCAGCCACGCCTTCAAGGCCAACGCGCACCAGGCACTCGGCAACGCCAATCTGCAGAAGGCGCTGGGGCTGATGCGCAGCGGCTTCCCCGGCCGGCGCGCCGCCGCGCTGGCGCGGCTGCCGGAATTCGAGGCGCTGCGCGAGCAGGGCAAGGCGCTCAAGGACCACGTGCTGGAGAATCTCGATTTCTATCTCGAGACCTTCGAGCAGAATGTCATCGCCCGCGGCGGCCAAGTGCATTGGTGCCGTACGCCACAGGAGGCGCGCGAGACGGTGCTGGCGATCTGTCGCCGCCTCGACGCCAAGACGGTGACCAAGGGCAAGACCATGATCGCCGAGGAGATCGCGCTCAACGACTATCTCGAGCAGCATGGGGTGACCCCGGTCGAGACCGATCTCGGCGAGTACATCATCCAGATCCGCAAGGAGTATCCGAGCCACATCATCGCCCCGGCGCTGCATCTGGTAAAGGAACAGGTCGCCGAGAGCTTCCGCCGCACGCACCGCGATCTCGACCCCGACCGCACGCTCGAGGAGGCGCCGACGCTGGTCGCCGAGGCGCGCGCCGTACTGCGGCAGAAATTCCTTGCCGCCGATGTCGGCATCACCGGCGCCAATTTCTGCGTCGCCGAGACCGGCTCGACGATCATCGTTACCAACGAGGGCAATGGCGACCTGACGCAGACGCTCACCAAGGCGCATATCGTGCTGGCGAGCCTCGAAAAGGTGGTGCCGACGCTGGAGGACCTCTCGACCCTGCTGCGGCTGCTCGCGCGCTCAGCCACCGGCCAGGAATTCTCGACCTACACCACCCTCTCCACCGGCCCGCGCCGGCCGGAAGACACCGACGGGCCGGGCGAGTTTCACGTCGTCTTTCTCGACAACGGCCGCAGCGCCATGCTCGGCACCGAGTTCCAGGACATGCTGCGCTGCATCCGCTGCGGCGCCTGCATGAACCACTGCCCGGTCTATGCCACGGTGGGCGGACACGCTTATGGCTGGGTCTATCCGGGGCCGATGGGGGCGGTGCTGACGCCCACGCTGGTCGGGGTCGATGAGGCCGGTCATCTGCCCAACGCCTCGACCTTTTGCGGGCGCTGCGAGAGCGTCTGCCCGATGAAGATCCCGCTGCCCAAGATGATGCGCCATTGGCGCGAACGCGAGTTCGAGCGGCGCTTGTCGGCGGCAACCTATCGCTACAGCCTCCGGCTCTGGGCGTTCGTCGCGTCGCGTCCGCCGCTCTACCGCGCCGCCACCGCGCTCGCCAGCCGTCTGCTCGGCTGGATCGGCCGGCCGCGCGGGCGCTTCCGCTCGCTGCCGCTGGCCGGCGGCTGGACGCAGGGGCGCGACATGCCGGCGCCCGAGGGGCGAAGCTTCATGAGCCTCTGGGCCGAGCGGCGGAAGACCGCGCCATGAGCGAGGCGCGCGAGCAGATCCTGGGCACGCTTCGCCGCTCGCTGAAGCGCGGCCGGCTCGACGCCGGCCGTCGTGCGGAACTCGAGGCACGGCTTGCCGCGCATCGGCGCAATCTGGTGCCGGCGCGCGCCGCGGCCCTCGACCATGCGGGCCAGGTCGAGCTCTTCGTGCGCATGGCGGAGGAAGTGCAGACGACGGTGGCGCGCGTCGCGAGCGCGGCCGAGGTGCCGGCGGCCGTCGCCGACTACCTGTCGCAGCGCAATTTGCCGTCGCGCCTGGTGATGACCCCCGACCCGCAGCTCGACGGCATTCCCTGGAGCGAGCGGCCGATGCTCGAGATCCGCCGCGGCCGCGCCGAGGATGCCGATCAGGTCGGCGTGACCGCCGCCTTCGCCGCCGTCGCCGAGACCGGCACGCTGATGCTGATCTCGGGACCGGACAGCCCGACGCGCAACAACTTTCTGCCGGACACGCACGTCGTCGTGCTGCGCCGCGACCAGGTGATGGCGAGCTACGAGGAAGGCTGGAGCCGGCTGCGCGCCGCCCAGGGCGCCGGCGCGCTGCCGCGCACGGTCAATTTCATCACCGGGCCGTCGCGCACCGGCGACATCGAGCAGCGCCTCGAGCTCGGCGCGCACGGGCCGCGCCGCCTCCACATCGTGCTCGTCGATGACGGGGCGGCATCCTAGCGCAGAGGAGCGCGCGCTCTGGCGCGCCGCGATGCGCGACGTGGCGCCGTTCGAGGCGGCAGGCCCGCCGCCGCCGGCCGAGGCTACTGCTCCACGCCCGCCACGCCCATCGCGCCCGGTCGCCACGCCGCCCGCCGCTCTCGCCGCCGATGCCGCGCCGGGGCTCGATCGCCGCAGCGCCTTGCGGTTGCGCCGCGGGCAGCGCGCGGTCGAAGCCCGCCTCGATCTCCATGGCATGACACAGGACGAAGCCCATCGCGCGCTCGACGCCTTCGTCGCCCGCGCGCAGGACGGCGACCTGCGCTGCGTGCTGGTCATCACCGGCAAGAGCGGCGTACTGCGTGCCGCGGTGCCGCGCTGGCTCAATGAGGCGCCGAGCCGCGGCCGGCTCCTCGCCTTCTCGCCGGCACAGCCGCGCGACGGCGGTGCCGGCGCGCTCTATCTCCTGCTGCGGCGCCGGCGATGACGCCGTTCGGCGTGCGCCTGCGCCAGCTGCGTGCCGAGCGCGGCATCAGCCTGAAGCAGATGGCGGAGGCGCTCGGCGTCTCCGCCGCCTATCTCTCGGCGCTGGAGCATGGCCGCCGCGGCCGGCCGACCCATGCCATGGTGGTCGCCATCTGCGCCCAGCTCAACATCATCTGGGACGAGGCCGACGAGCTGCACCGCCTGGCGCGGCTGTCGCATCCGCGCGTCACCGTGGACACCGCCGGGCTGGTACCGGCCGCTACGGAGCTGGCCAATCTTCTTGCCGAACGCATCCGCAAGCTCCCGCCCGAGCGCGTCGAGCGTCTCCTCGATCTGCTCAAGAGCGCGCCGATGGCGTCGCCGCGCCGCCGCCGCCGCGGTGCCGCCGGATGAGCGTCCGTCCGCCGGCCTTCAGGCGACTACCGGCGCCTGCAGCACTACCCGCTGCAGCTCCGTGAGATCGCTCACCAGCGAGAATGCCGTCTCGCGCGGCAGCCGGCCGTGCTCGAAGACGTGGCCGGCCAGCACCATGTTGACGGGCTCGCCCGCATTCGACAGCGGCAGGCTGACGCGCCGCGTCAGCAGCGTCGTACTGCGTCCCTCGAGCGTGAAGCGGTTCTCGGTGTACATCGGCACCCGCCGCCTCGCCATCTCTTCGTAGATATCGGTGACATAGCGGCGATATCCCGCCTTCTCCGGCAGCACGTCCTCGATGAACAGTCCGGTGGCCTCGCGCCCGGCGAGCCGCCAGAAGACCTCTCCGACGCGGCGGTAGCGAAAGCGCGGCATGTTGCCGTCCCATATGACATCGAGCAGCATGGTGCAGGGCCAGACCTCGATAGGGATTTCCAGCGGGTCGATATCGGCGCGAGAAGGCATGTCGCGGCCGCGCCGCTTGCCCAGCCAGTGCCGATAAAGGCTCTCCAGACGTTGGTCCAGGAGGACGCCGTGCACACCCCTCTCCACGACAATCGCGTGTCCCGCCGCACGCTCGTCAACCATAGCGTGATGGCGGCGGGATCGCGGCGGAATTCGCCGGCAATTTTGCTAAATTTGTAGGAGTTTTATCTTCAGGGCCCGACGATTCCGACTAAACTTCTCGTCGCCGCAATCGAGGGGCTTGATCGTCATGAACATTTGGGTCCTCGTCATCGACGATGACGAAGCGACGCGCCGCAGCGTCGCGGATATCCTCAGTGCCGCCGGCTACTCCACCATCGCCGCCGGCAGCCGCGGCGAAGGTCTGCGCCTTTGGCAGGAAACCCAGCCCGACCTCGTCGTGATCGACGCGTCGATGCCGGCGCGCGACGGCATCGACGCGATCATGGAGATGCGCGGCCATGGCCCGGCGGCAAAGATACTGGCGATGACCGGCTTCCGTCCCAGCGGCAGCGTCGATGTCGCCGAGATGCTGCGGCGGCTGGGCGCGGACGATGTGTTGTTCAAGCCGTTCGAGCCCGAAGTGCTGCTCTCCAAGGTCGATCGCCTGGTCAGCTTGCCGGCCGCGCTGACCGCCGCTTAACCCGCCTTTAAGCATTCCTCGTCATGCTCGGACCATGGCTCGACGGCAGAAGCACGAGAGCAGCGGCGCGCCGGCGCCGGACGAGGCGGAGCTGCGTCAGTCCGACCTGTCGCATCTGCATCTCCAGGATATGACGCCGCCGCAGCGCGCGGAGCTGCGCCGCCGCTACGACGATTTCGTCCGCCATTTCGGCCGCGACGGCATGGCGCCGTCCCGCTATCCCGAACCGAAAAAGCCCCGCATCCGCCGCTGGACCCCGGGGGCCCAGGGCTGATCGCCGGCGCTATTGCGCCGCCGTGCCGGTAGCCGGCGCCTCGCAGGTATAGACCGCCACCATGCCGGTGGGCGTGGATTGCAATCCCTGATACTGCGCCGCGCGATTGAATTGCAGGCAGAAATTCTGCGCCTCGTCGCCGGTGACGGCGACGTTGTGATCGGGCACGCGATAGCTGACGCTGGGCGGCATCTCGGGGGCGCTGGCGCAGGCGGCGAGCAGCAGGGCGGCGAGCAACGGGACGGCGACACGCATGGCATTCGCCCCTAAAGAATGAATTTCGAGAGGTCCGCGTTCTTGGCGAGCGCGCCGACATGCTCCAGCACATAAGCGCTGTCGATGGTGACGCGGCTTTCCGGCGGCTTGTCGGAGGCGGTGAAGCTCACCTCCTCAAGCAGGCGCTCGAGCACGGTGTGGAGGCGCCGGGCGCCAATATTCTCCACCGTAGTGTTGATCTCCTCGGCGAGGCGCGCGAGCTCGTCGATCGCGTCCTCGGTGAAGTCGAGCACTACCCCCTCGGTGGCGATCAGCGCCTTGTACTGCCTGATCAGGCTCGCCTCGGGTTCGGTCAGGATGCGGCGGAAATCCTCGCGCGTCAGCGGCTTCAACTCGACCCGGATGGGCAGGCGGCCCTGCAGCTCCGGCAGCAGATCCGACGGCTTTGCGAGATGGAACGCGCCCGAGGCGATGAACAGCACGTGGTCAGTCTTGACCGCGCCGTGCTTGGTGGCGACCGTGGTGCCCTCGATCAGCGGCAGCAGGTCGCGCTGCACGCCTTCGCGGCTGACATCGGCGCCGATGCGCTGATCGCTGCGGGCGCAGATCTTGTCGATCTCGTCGATGAAGACGATGCCGTTCTGCTCCACCGCGGCGATCGCCTCGCGCACCACCTTCTCCTGGTCGAGCAGCTTGTCGCTCTCCTCGGCCATCAGCACGGCATGGCTTTCCTTCACCGTCATGCGCCGCGGCTTGGTGCGGCCGCCGAACGCTTTGCCGAAGACCTCGCCGAGATTGAGCATGCCCATCTGCGCGCCGGGCATGCCGGGAATGTCGAAGGTCGGCAGGTTCATGCCGGCGCCGTCCTGCACCTGGATTTCGATCTCCTTGTCGTCGAGCTGCCCCTCGCGCAGCAGCTTGCGGAATTTCTGCCGCGTGTCGGCCGCGGCATTCGGCCCGACCAGCGCGTCCAGCACGCGCTCCTCGGCATGAAGCTCGGCCTTGGACGCGACCTCCTTGCGCAGCCGCTCGCGGGTCGTGGCGATCGCCATCTCCAGGAGGTCGCGGATGATCTGCTCGACGTCGCGGCCGACATAGCCGACCTCGGTGAACTTGGTCGCCTCGACCTTGATGAAGGGCGCCTGGGCGAGCTTGGCGAGGCGGCGCGCGATTTCGGTCTTGCCGATGCCGGTCGGGCCGATCATCAGGATATTCTTGGGCAGCACCTCCTCGCGCAGCTCCTCGGGAAGCTGCTGGCGCCGCCAGCGGTTGCGCAAGGCGATGGCGACGGCGCGCTTGGCGTCGTTCTGGCCGACGATGTGGCGGTCGAGCTCGGAGACGATCTCGCGCGGACTGAAGGCGGTCATAGGCTTTCGAACGTCACCTTGTCATTGGTGTAAACGCAGATGCCGGCGGCGATTGCCATCGCCTTGCGCGCGATCGCCTCGGCCTCCAGCGGCTGATCGAGCAGCGCGCGCGCCGCGGCCAGCGCATAGCCGCCGCCGGAACCGATACCGATCAGCCCGTCCTCCGGCTCCAGCACGTCGCCGGTGCCAGAAAGGATCAGCGATACCTGCCGGTCCGCCACCGCCATCATCGCCTCGAGCCGACGCAGATACCGGTCGGTACGCCAGTCCTTGGCCAGCTCGACGCAAGCGCGCGACAGCTGCCCCGGATGCTGCTCGAGCTTGGCCTCGAGCCGCTCGAAGAGGGTAAGCGCGTCGGCGGTGGCGCCGGCGAAGCCGGCTATCACCGCGCCGCTGCCGAGGCGACGCAGCTTGCGCGCGTTGGATTTGACGATCGTCTGGCCCATCGACACTTGGCCGTCGCCGGCGATCACTACCCGGTCTTCCTTGCGTACGCAAAGAATGGTCGTGCCGTGCCAAGTCTCGGGTGTCGTGGGCTGCATGGGGCCTTGGGGCGGAAGGGCTGGCAGAAGATGTGGGTTTAGCCGGGCGCCGATCAAGCAGCAAGGATGCGGGCGCCGCTCTTTGCTGCGGTGCCGCCCATGGACCGGGCCTTCACGCCGGCCTCAGGGGGCGGCGAAGAAGACGTAGGTGGCGGAATAGCGCATGCGCGCCTCGGCGCCGCGATGGGCGGCATCGCAGCCGGTGGCGGGCGCCAGACCGCCCGTGGTGTCACGGCGCTCGACGAAGGCGACCGCCGCAAGCCGGCCCCCGCCCTGATGTGCCTTGGCGCGCAGCAGCAGCCAGGGGATGGCATCGCCGGGGTCGGCCTTGCTGATTACCTCGCCGGTGACGGTGCTGCCGTCGGGTGCGCGCCAGGCGGGGCCGGCGAAGTGCGTGCCGATCTGCCGGCCGCCTTCGTCGAACAGCGCCGCTTCCGGCGCCTTGAACGCCCAGGCGAAAACGCCGCCCTGAGTCTCGCAGGCGTAGATCTGCACGCCGTCCGCCGCGGCGCTGAACAGCAGCCGCGCCCCTGCCGGCGGCGCCAGTGCCGGCTCCTTGCCTTGGACGCCGCCCGTCAAGAGCAGCAGCGTCGCCGCTATCGCGGTCGTCCGCGCATAGGTCATGTCGCCCCTCCTTTGCCTCGGCCGGCTCAGTAGAGCCGATTGCGCACGCGCCGCCAAGGCGCGTGACGGACCTCCCAGGCGCAGATTACTGCGAGACAGCGCGGCGCCGGCTGCCGCGCGAACGCCTTCTCCCGGCCGGCCGAGCGCCCGGTCGAGCGCAGCCCTGGCCTCGTCGCGACGATCTTGCTAAAAGACCGGCGCCGCCCCATCTCCGGCGGCGTACCGTGTCAGCAGGGAGAGACACCGTGGCCCAGGCCCGGTCTCAGGCGGCAGCCCCGTCGGCGCGCAAGGCCACGGTCGAGCGCGCGACCAAGGAAACCAGAATCCGCGGCACCGTCAATCTCGACGGCAGCGGCGTCTATGATGTCGCGACCGGCATCGGCTTTCTCGACCATATGCTGGAGCAATTGTCGCGCCACAGCCTGATCGATCTCGCCCTGCGCGCGGAAGGCGATCTGCACATCGATTTCCACCACACCACCGAGGACGCCGGCTACGTCGTCGGCGAGGCGGTGGCCAAGGCGCTGGGCGACCGCCGCGGCATCGCGCGCTGGGGCGAGGCGCTGGTGCCGATGGACGAGACGCTGACCCGCGTCGCGCTCGATCTCTCCAACCGGCCCTACCTCGTCTGGAAGGTCGCATTCTCGAAGCCCAAGCTCGGCGAGATGGATACCGAGCTGTTCAAGGAGTGGTTCCAGGCCTTCGCCCAATCGGCCGGCATCACCCTCCACATCGAGAACCTCTATGGCGAGAACAACCACCACATCGTCGAATCCTGCTACAAGGGCCTGGCGCGGTCCTTGCGGCAGGCGGTGGCGATCGATCCGCGCCGGATGGACGCCGTACCCTCGACCAAGGGCGTGCTGTAAGAGTCTGCGATGATCACCGCCATCATCGACTACGGCTCGGGTAATCTCCGATCCGCGGCCAAGGCGTTCGAGCGCGCGGCGCGCGAGCACGACAGCGGCGAGGACATCCGCGTCACCGCCGATGCCGGGATCGTGCGCGCGGCGGCGCGCATCGTCCTGCCGGGGGTCGGCGCCTTCGCCGATTGCCGGCGCGGGCTGGCCGCGGTGCCCGGCATGGAGGCGGCGCTGAGGGAGGCGGTGATCGAACGCGGCCGGCCGTTCCTCGGCATCTGCGTCGGCATGCAGCTCATGGCCGAGCGCGGCCGCGAGTTCGAGACGGTTGAGGGTCTCGGCTGGATCAAGGGCGAGGTCGCGGCGCTCGCGCCCGCCGATCCTTCGCTCAAGATTCCGCATATGGGCTGGAACGAGCTCGACATCCGGCAGAAGCATCCGCTGCTCGACGGGATCGCGTCGGGCGCGCACGCCTATTTCGTCCATGGCTACGGCCTCGTCTGCCGCGATCGCGGCAACCTGCTGGTCACCGCCGAGTACGGCGGCGAGATCGCCGCGGTGGTGGGCCGGGACAATCTCGTCGGCACGCAATTCCATCCCGAGAAGAGCCAAGCCACGGGACTGCGCCTGATCGCCAACTTCCTGCGGTGGCGGCCGTGACCGGCACAACGGCGCCGCAGACCGCGGTGGAGCGCCTCGAGGCCTTCACCGGCACCGATCTCGAGGATCTCTGCGACGCGACCGAGGACGCGATCGAGGCCGGCGGCGGCTTCGGCTGGCTGGCCGCGCCGCCGCGCCACATCATGGAGGCCTATTGGCGCGGCGTGATGCTGGTGCCGGAGCGGCAGGTCTTCGTGGCGCGGCTCGACCATACCATCTGCGGCTCGGCGCAACTGGCGCGGCCGCCGCGCAACAACGAGGCGCAATCCTTCGCGGCGCAGCTCACCAGCAACTTCATCGCGCCCTGGGCGCGCGGCCACGGCCTCGCCAAGCGTATCGTGGTCGCGGTCGAGGAGGCGGCGCGCGCCGCCGGCTTCGCCATTCTCAACCTCGACGTGCGCGCGACTCAGGAGGCGGCCATCCAGCTCTATGAATCGCTGGGCTATCGCCGCTGGGGCACGCATCCCGAATATGCCCGCGTCGCCGGCGTGGTGCTCCCCGGGCATTTCTACTACAAGCGGCTCGCCGACGAGGATGCGGCGACGCGATGATCCTCTTCCCCGCCATCGACCTCAAGGACGGACAGTGCGTCCGGCTGCTGCGCGGCGAGATGAGCCGGGCCACGGTCTTCAGCGACGATCCCGCGGCGCAGTCGCGGCGCTTCGTCGCCGCGGGCTGCCGCTTCCTGCATGTCGTCGATCTCGACGGCGCGTTCGCCGGCAAGCCGATGAATCGCGCCGCGGTCGAGGCGATCGTCGCCGCCGCCGGCGTGCCGGTACAGCTCGGCGGCGGCATCCGCGACCGCGCCACGATCGAGGGCTGGCTCGCCGCCGGCGTGGCGCGACTCATCCTCGGCACCCTGGCACTCAGCGATCCCGCGCTGGTCAAGGCGGCCTGCCGGGCATATCCCGGACGCATCGTCATCGGCATCGACGCGCGCGGCGGCCGCGTCGCGGTCGAAGGCTGGGCCAAGGCATCGGAGCGGGACGCGCTCGATCTCGCGCTCGAATTCGAGGATGCCGGGGCCGCCGCCATCGTCTATACCGACATCGAGCGCGACGGCGCGCTCGTCGGCGTCAATGTCGAGGCGACCGCGGCGCTGGCGCGGCGGCTCACCACTGGCGTCGTCGCCTCGGGCGGTGTCGCCGGACTCGACGATCTCCGCCGCCTCAAGGTGCACGAGGCCGACGGGATCGCCGGCGTCATCTGCGGCCGCGCGCTCTATGACGGGCGCCTCGATCTGGCGGCGGCGCTGGCGGTGTGCGGAGACCAGGCATGCTGAAGATGCGGGTCATTCCCTGCCTCGACGTCAAGGACGGGCGCACCGTGAAGGGCGTCAATTTCGTCGATCTCGTCGATGCCGGAGACCCCGTCGAACAGGCCAAGATCTATGACCGCGCGGGCGCCGACGAACTGTGCTTTCTCGACATCACCGCGTCGGCGGAGAACCGCGACACCCTGTACGACGTGGTGGCGCGCACCGCGGAGCAGTGCTTCATGCCGCTGACGGTCGGCGGCGGCGTGCGCGGCGTCGACGACATCCGCCGCCTGCTGCTCGCCGGCGCCGACAAGACCTCGATCAACACCGCCGCGGTGGCGCGGCCGGATTTCGTGCGCGAGGCGGCAGAGAAGTTCGGCAGCCAATGCGTCGTCGTCGCCATCGACGCCAAGGCGGCTGGCGCAGGGAAATGGCAGGTCTTCACCCATGGCGGGCGACGCGCCACCGGCATCGACGCCGTCGAATGGGCCAAACGCATGGCGGCCTACGGCGCCGGCGAGATACTGCTGACCTCGATGGACCGCGACGGCACCAAGGCCGGCTTCGACATTCCCCTGACGCGCACCGTGGCCGATGCCGTCATGGTCCCGGTCATCGCTTCGGGCGGCGTCGGCACGCTCGACCATCTCGTCGAAGGCATTCGCGACGGGCACGCCACCGCGGTGCTCGCCGCCTCGATCTTCCATTTCGGCACGTTCAGCATCGGTGCGGCCAAGGCGCATCTCGCCGCGGCGGGAATCCCGGTGCGGCTTTAGACGAGGAAACGGCCATGACGGCGATCGACGGCAGCACGCTCGACCGGCTCTTCGCGGTGATCGACTCGCGCCGCGGCGCCGATCCCGCCGCCTCATACACCGCGAAGCTCTTCGCCGAAGGCCCCGCCGGGATCGCCAAGAAGCTCGGCGAGGAGGCGGTCGAGACGGTGATCGAGGGCGTGGGCGGCGGCGGACCGCGGCTCGTCGCCGAGAGCGCCGACCTCCTCTATCATCTGCTGGTGCTGTGGGCGGCGCGCGGCATCGCGCCCGTCGAGGTCTGGCGCGCGCTCGAGGCCCGCGCCGGCGCCTCCGGCATCGACGAGAAGAATTCCCGCGGCAAATCCTGAGGCAGCGGCCGATGGCTTACGATCCCAGCAACATCTTCGCCCGCATCCTGCGCGGCGAAATTCCGTGCCGGAAAGTCTTCGAGGACGAGCATGTCCTGGCCTTCCGCGACATCAACCCGCAGGCGCCGGTGCATATCCTGGTGATCCCCAAGGGCGCCTATGTCTCGCTCGACGATTTCTCGGCCCAGGCCTCGCCCGCCGAGATCGCCGCCTTGGTGCGTGCGGTGGGCGAGATCGCCCGCACCCAGGGCCTGGCCGAATCGGGCTACCGCATTCTCGCCAATCACGGCGCCGACTCCCATCAGGAAGTGCCGCACTTCCACGTGCATGTTTTCGGTGGTCGACCCCTTGGGCGAATGATTTCAAAAGCTTAGCGAATCGCCGCCGGTAAGTTTGGTTGACGATCTCTTAACGATCGGCGGCTAGCATCCTCGATCCGATCCGCCCGAGAGAGCGGAAGGGACGGCGTTTGCCGCTGGAGAGAAGCCGCTTGCCCATGTCGACACTCGGTCGCTCCACCGCCAGCGCCCCGAGCATCGGTTCCGCCTTGGCGGCCGACGACGGGGAGCGTTTGCGCGCCTTCGCCGAGATCGGCTCCGACTGGTTCTGGGAAAAGGACGCGCAGCTCCGCTTCGTCTACATGTCGTCCGGCATCGGCGGGCAGGCAGCGTCCTTCGCCGCCGACTTCCTCGGCCGGCGGATCGACGAGGTGACGCTCCCCGGCTTCGACGAGGTCGATTGGCGGCCGCTGCTGGAGGTGCTCGAACGGCGCAAGCCGTTCCGCGAGTTCCGCTTCATCCGCCGCACCGTGAACGGCGGCGTCCGCCACCTCGCGGTGAGCGGCGTGCCGGTCTTCGACGGCGTCGGCCGCTTCCAGGGTTACCGCGGCACCGGCCGCGATCTCACCAAGGAGACGTTGGCCGAGGAGCGCGCGGCGATCGCCCAGTCGCGCCTCAGCGACGCGATCGAGGCGATTCCGGAATCCTTCATGCTGCTCGACAGCGAGGACCGGCTGGTACTGTGCAACAGCCGCTACCGCGAGTTGCACCGGGCCATTGCCCATGTGCTGGTGCCGGGCACGCCCTTCGGCGAGATCTGCCGCGCCAGCGCCTACGCCCAGCTGCCGACCGGGGTGAAGGGACGCGAAGAGGAGTGGATCGCCGACCGTCTGCTGCGCCACAGCGCCCCGAGCTTCGTCGTCGAGGAGCGGCAGATCGGCGAGCGCTGGTTCCAGGTGAGCGAGCAGCGCACCCGGGACGGCGGCACGGTGGTGGTGCAGAGCGAGATCACCTCGGTCAAGCGCCGCGAGCAGGAGCTCGCGGAGAAGACGGCGCTGCTGCGCGCGACGCTGGACCATATGGAGCAAGGACTGCTGGTGCTCGACGCGCAATTCCGCATCAAGATGTGGAACGACCGCTGGGTCGAGCTGCTGGAAGTCCCGCCGTCGCTGATCGGCGCGGGCTTGCCGATGGAGCCGATTCTGCGGCTGGCGGCCGCGCGGGGCGAGTTCGGGCCGGGCGAGGCCGAGGCAATGGTGCAGCGCCGCCTGGGACAATGGCGGTCGAGCGCCGCCGGGGCAGGGGAATTCCATCCGCCGAACGGCCGCATCATCGAAGCGCGGCGCAGTCCCATGCCCGATGGCGGCCTGCTCTTCACCTTCGCCGACATCACCGAGCGCAAGCGCGTCGAGCTCGATCTGCGCCGCGCCAAGGACGAGGCGGAGCTGGCGAGCCGGAGCAAGACCGAGTTCCTTGCCAATATGAGCCACGAGCTGCGCACGCCGCTCAACGCCATCATCGGCTTCTCGGACATCCTGATGGGGCAGATCTTCGGCGCGCTCGGCGATGCGCGCTATGCCGACTACGCCCGCGACATCCGCGACAGCGGCCTCCATCTGCTCAACCTCATCAACGACGTGCTCGACGTGTCCAAAGTCGAGTTCGGCAAGGTCGAGCTGATCGAGGAGACCGTCGACATCGTCGCCGTCGTCGAATCCTGCGCCCGGCTGATGCGCGACCGCGCCGATACCGCCGGCATCCGGCTGGTGCAGGAGCTGACCTCGGGCCTGCCGCAGTTGCAGGGCGACAGCCGGCGCCTGAAGCAGATCCTGCTCAACCTGCTCTCCAACGCCGTCAAGTTCACGCCCTCCGGCGGCCGGGTCACCATTCGCGCCGAATACCGACCGGGCGACGGCTTCCGCATCATCGTCGAGGATACCGGCATCGGCATCGCCAAACATGACCTCGAAAAGGCGCTGCGGCCGTTCGGCCAGATCGACAGCCGGCTCGCCCGCAAATACCAGGGCACCGGCCTCGGCCTGCCGCTGGCGCGCTCGATGGCCGAGCTCCATGGCGGCAAGCTCGAGCTCGACAGCGCCCCGGGCCAGGGCACCGCGGCCACGATCTGGCTGCCGCCGACCCGCGTCCTCCAGCACGGCAGCCTCGCGCCGCGTAAGGCGTAGGGCATGGACGCAGGCCAGGGGACCGCGCGGGTCGGCAAATAACATTTTAATTATGTGTATCAATTAATATTGACACTGAATAATATGCAGTTTAACTATCAACAACAGCGCCGATTTGAGGTTCAGCTTGCGGGCGCTTTAGAAATGCGGCTAAAGCGAGGCCGGTCTCCACCCAGCTTCGCCACCGCCGCGGTGGTTTTTTTTGCCCTCGACGTGCCGGAGACGCGGACATGGATTCCAACAAGAACAACGAACAGAAGCGCCGCGCGGCGCGGCTTGCCGAACGCTATGGTGACCTCGATGGCGAGGCGCTGCTGGCGCCGCTGATCGAGCGCGAGCTCCCCGGGCGCATCGCGCTGCTCTCCTCCTTCGGCGCGGAAGCGGCGCTGCTCCTCGACATGGTGGCGCGGATCGATCGCGCGACGCCGGTGCTGTTTCTCGACACCGGCAAGCTCTTCGGCGAGACGCTGCGCTATCGCGACGCGCTGATCGAGCAGCTTGGCCTGACCGACGTCCGCAGCCTCGCACCGGACCCGCTGGCGCTGGCGCAGCGCGACCCTGACGGCATGCTCTGGCACCGCGACCCCGATGCCTGCTGCCGGTTGCGCAAGGTCGAGCCGCTCGAGCGCGCCCTGGACGGCTTCGCGGCGGTGATCTCCGGGCGCAAGCGCCACCACGGCGGGGCGCGCGCGGCGCTCGCCGCGATCGAGCTGAACGACGGTCTGATCCGGGTCAATCCGCTGCGGAACTACACCGCCGAGCGCGTGGCCTACGTCTTCGCCGAGCGCGGCCTGCCGCCGCACCCGCTCGAGGCTGACGGGTTTCGCTCGATCGGCTGCATGCCCTGCACCGATCGCGTCGCCCCGCACGAGCCGCCGCGCGCCGGGCGTTGGCGCGGCCGCGACAAGACCGAATGCGGCATCCATGGCGCAGGCAGTCCGGAGCGTGCATTCTGAGCCGGCGAAAAGGGCTTTACGCCGAGGCGCCGGGGCGCGAGATTCGCACCGGCACCCGCGCGGGCATGGCGCCCGCGCCATTCGAGGGGGCGCGACACGCCGTGCAGGTGAGAGTCCAAGGCGATGCACGAGATTGATTTTCTCTACTCGCTGTCTGGCTTCGGCGTCGGCCTGCTGGTGGGTATGACGGGTGTGGGCGGTGGCTCGCTGATGACGCCGATCCTGATCCTGCTGTTCGGCATCCATCCCGTCGCCGCGGTGGGAACCGACCTGCTCTATGCCGCCGCCACCAAGACCGGCGGCACGCTGATACATGGCCTCGGCCATACCATCGAATGGCGCATCGTCGCGCTGCTGGCCACCGGCAGCGTACCGATGACGGCACTGACTCTGCTCGCGCTTTCGCGCCTCGAATTGACCGGCGGCGAGGCCAGCAGCGTCATCACCGCGGTGTTGAGCGTCGCGCTCTTCGCGACCGCCGCGGCGCTGATCTTTCGCCGCCAGCTGGTGGCGCTCTACCTGCGGCTGGTCGGCGAACTCGATCGTCGTCGCACCGCGGCGCTCACGGTGGCGATGGGCGGCGTGCTCGGCGTTCTCGTTCCCATCACCTCGGTCGGCGCCGGGGCCATCGGCGTCACCGCGCTGATCCTGCTCTATCCGCGGCTGCCCACGGCGCGGATCGTCGGCTCCGATATCGCGCATGCGGTGCCGCTGACGCTCGCCGCCGGCCTTGGCCACTGGCTGCTTGGCTCGATCGACTGGCCGTTGCTGGGCTCGCTGCTGCTGGGCTCGCTGCCCGGCATCATGCTCGGCAGTCACATCGCCACCCGCGTGCCCGACGTGGTGCTGCGCCTCGCGCTGGCGGCGACGCTGATCGTCGTCGGCAGCCGGCTGGTGCTCTGAGCCGCGGCGCCATGCTGCCGCGCCGCGCACTCCTCGGCTTCGCCCTGACCGCTCTCGCCGGGCTCCCCGGCGTCGCATCGGGGCAAAGTCCGGCGCCTTCGCTCGCGCCCGATGTCAAGCGCATCCTCGATCGCGGCCGGCTCATTGTCGCCGTAGCGGGTTTTGCGCTGCCGCCCTTCGTCGGCGGCCCGGACGGCAAACCGCAGGGCAGCGACATCGATCTCGCCCAGGGCATGGCCGCCGCGCTCGGTGTCGCCGTCGACTTCGACCGACGCGCACGCAGCAGCGACGAGGTGATCGATCTGGTGGCGCGCCACGAGGCGGATCTCGCCGTGTCGCGGCTCAGCGAGACGCTCCCGCGTGCGACGCGCGTACGCTTCTCGAGGCCCTATCTGATGCTGCGCCAGGCGCTGCTGCTCAATCGCCCAGGTTTCGCCAAGATGGCCAATGGAGGCGACCCGGTCGAGGCAATGAACGCCAGCGGCGCCACGGTCGGCGTGGTCAGCGGCACCGCCGCCGCCGCGGACGCCCGGCGCCTGCTGCCGAACGCCCGGCGGCGCGACTACCCGCGCTGGCAGCCGGAGCTGGTCGACGCCGTGCGGCGCGGCGAGGTTGCCGCCGCCTATGGCGACGAGCTCGAGGTGAGGCAGGCGCTGACCGGCGGGCCGGAAGCGCCGCTGCTGCTGCGACCGGCGATCCTCGACGATACGCACGAGCGCATCGGCGTCGCCGTGCCCTGGGACAGCACGCAGCTGCTCGCCTGGGTCGATCTCTACCTCGAGACGCAGACCACGCCGATGACGGTCGAGGCGTTGCTCGCGCGGCCGGCTCGGCCGGCCGCCCCGGGAGCGGCGGAATAGTCGTCCACTGGGCGCGAGGGCTCGGACAACCAAAGAGAGAAAAAGCGGCGCGGCCACGGCGCGCTGCTTGCAGGCGGGCGCCGCCGCGCAACAACCCGCATCGCTCGGCGCGCGGTTTGCGCCCAAAGTTGAGCGAATGTAGAGGATTCTTAAACCGTTATCGTTACGGTCGCGGAGGCATGAAGGCGACCGAGGCCAAAGGCTCGGAAGGCTGGCGACGTCTCAGTCCCGGCGAACTCGAGCAGACGTTGGAATCGCATGAGCGCTTCGTCGGGCGGAAGTCCGGCGGCCGCCGCGCGCTGCTGAACCTCCACGACCTCACCGACGCCGATCTCATCTGCCGCGATCTCAGTGACGGCGACTTCACCGGCGCACGGCTCGTCCGGGCGCTGATGATGGGCGCCGTGCTGCGCGACGCGACGCTGTTCGCCGCCGATCTGCGCATGGCCAATCTCGACGGCGCCGACCTCACCCGCGCCGACCTGCGCGGCGCCTGCTGCCGCGGCGCGCGGCTCAACAAGGCGATCCTCGCCCGCGCCGATCTGCGCGAGGCCGCGCTCGGCCGCGTCGACCCGGATCACGCGCTGCTGATCGACCACGTGCGCGAATCCCGCACCGACCTCACCTCGATCGAGGCGCGCGGCGCCGATCTCAGCGGCGCGAAGCTCGCCGGCGTGGTCACGGTGCGCGGCGATTTCACCGACGCGGTGCTGCGCGGCGCCGATCTCCGGGGCGGCGACCTGCGTAACGCCAATTTCACCGGCGCCAATCTCGAAGGCGTGGTGCTTGCCGATGCCAAGCTGCACGGCGCCACCTTCCAAGCTGCGGTGCTGACCGGCGTCGACCTGCGCGGCGCCGACCTGCGCGGCGCCGACCTGCGCGACGCCATCCTCGATCCCGGCGCCGAGACGCTGCCGGAGCTGAAGGACGCTCTGCGCACGGAGTATCTCGTCAAATCCGAGAGCGAGATACGGGACACGCTGCAGCAGCACGCGCACTGGCTCGACACCGAAGGACGCGAGGGCGCGCGCGCCGTGCTGCCGCAGATCGACCTTTCCGGCCGCAAACTGGAGGGCGTGCGGCTGGTGCTGGCGATCCTCAAGGGCGCGCGGCTGCAACGCGCGCAGCTCGTGCGCGCGCAATTCGTCATGGGGGATTTCTCCGGCGCCGATCTGCGCGGCGCCGTGCTGCGCGAGGCCGACCTGCGGGGCGCCGTGTTCCAGCGCGCGCATTTCAACGAAGCCATCCTGACCGGCGCGCAGCTCGGTCCGCTGTGCGACGTCGGCGAGAACCGCCGCGAGCTGCCGTCCAATTTCGAGCGCGCGAAATTCGCCCGCGCCAATCTCGCCCAGGCGGATCTGCGCGGCGCCAATTGCGCCGGCGCCGATTTCTCCAACGCCAATCTGACGGGCGCCAAGCTGCAGAACGCCAAGCTCGATGACGCGACCTTCTATGGCGCCGCGCTCGATGGCGCGCGCTACGAGGGTGCCAGCCGCGAGCGCTGCGCCGGGCTGCCCTGAGCAGGCGCGTGTGCGGGCGTTCAGGATACACTGATTAATATATTCCACGCGGCATGCCGGCGCGCCACCGCGCGGAACAACGGATTTTTCATAACTCTCGGCCAAATTGCATCGTCGCGCCGCGGCTTCGCGCGCGGACGGGGAGATTCAGGCGCATGTTCGACAATCTCAGGATATCGGTGAAACTGCAGGTGATGGTCGTCGTGGCCATCGCCGGCATCCTCGCGGTGGCCGCGGTCGGTCTCTTGAGCCTGCGCGCCAACGTGCTGGAAGACCGCATGGCCAAGGTGCGCGAACTCGTGCTCCTCGCGCGCCAGACCATCGATATCGATCACCAGCAGGCGGTGAAGGCCGGCATGAGCGAGAACGACGCCAAGGAGCACGCCAAGGGCATCCTGCGTCGCCTGCGTTTCGACGGCACCAACTATTTCTTCGCGCTCGACAGCCATGGCCTGAATGTTGCCCATCCCGATCCGAGGCAGGAAGGGCGGCAGATGTGGGACTCGCGGGACAGCGACGGCGTCTATTTCAGTCGAGAGCTCATTGCCCAGGCCGGCAAGGGTGGCGGCTTCAGCAACTATCGCTTTCCCCGAGCCGGGGGCGACCAACCGCTGCCAAAGGTCTCCTACAGCGTCCGCTACGATCCCTATGATTGGGTCATCGGCGCGGGCGTTTATATCGACGACGTCGACGCCATCTTCTGGTCGCAGGCGCAGCGCGTCGGCCTGATCATCCTGCTGGTCCTGGCGCTGGTCATCGCCGGCTCGGTGATGCTCAGCCGCAGCCTCGCCCGGCCGGTCGCCGTCATCGCCGCCGCGATGCGGCGCCTCGCCGAGGGCGACAAGTCGATCGTCACGCCTTATGCCGCGCGGCGCGACGAGATCGGCGCACTGGCGCAATCGCTGGAGGTCTTCCGCGATCACGCGGTGCGCTTGGATGCCGCGGAGGACGAGCGCCGCACCGCTGAGACGCGCGCGGCCGATGAGCGCCGCCAGGCGGCACGGCGTATCGCCGACGAATTCGAGAACCGCGTCAAAGCGGTGGTGGAGGCCGTCTCCACCGGCTCCAGCGATCTGCGCGGCATGGCCGAAAGCATGCGCCAGACCGCGCAAGAGACCAGCCAGCGCGCCTCCGTCGTCGCCGGCGCCTCCGAGCAGGCTTCGTCCAACGTCAGCACCGTCGCCACCGCCTCCGAGGAGCTCGCCGCCTCGGTGGGCGAGATCGCGCGGCAGGTGGAGCATGCCTCCGGCATCGCCCAGCGCGCCGTCGGCGAGACGCGCAAGACCGACGAGATGATCCGGGCGCTCGCCGATGCCGCGACCAAGATCGGCGAGGTGGTGCAGCTCATCAACGACATCGCGAGCCAGACCAATCTGCTGGCGCTCAACGCCACCATCGAGGCGGCGCGCGCCGGTGAGGCCGGCAAGGGCTTCGCCGTCGTCGCCAGCGAGGTGAAGGCGCTCGCCAACCAGACCGGCAAGGCGACCGAGGAGATCGCGGGTCAGGTCTCGGCAATCCAAAGCGAAACCAACGCCGCGGTGGCGGCGATGCGCGGCATCGGCGGCACCATCGGCGAGATCAACGAGGTCTCGAGCTCGATCGCCTCGGCGGTGGAGGAGCAGGGCGCCGCGACGCGCGAAATCACCCGCAACACCCAGGAAGCGGCGCAGGGCACCGGCCAGGTCACCTCCAACATCGCCACGGTCAGCGACAGCGCCGAGAAGACCGGTGCGCTGGCCGGCAACGTGCTGTCGAAGGCGACCGAGCTGGGCACGCAGGCCGAAAAGCTCCGCAGCGAGGTCGAACAGTTCCTGCGCGGCATCCGGGCGGCCTAGGCAGCCGGCGTCGGCGCGGCGATGCCGGGTCGCGCCATCGCGCTCGCCCCGGCTGTAGCCTTGCGTTAACCTAGCTTCCTTAGCATGCGCTAGGAAATGCTAGGGGATGACGGCCATGGATACGGTTCAGACGAATGTCCGGGTCGCCGAGGGCGACCGGCCCTTGATCGTTCAGGTGGCGCAGAAGCTGCGCAGCGATCCCGATTTCCGCACCCGGCTCGTGGCCCTGCTCGAGGAGCAACCGGGCGTGCTGATCGAGGAGCGGATCAAGACGCTCGAGCAGCAGGTCGGCTGGCTGTTGTCCGGCGCCATCGTGGTGCCGCGCGCGCCGGCCCGCCCGACCGCCGCCCCGGCGCCGGCGGTGCCGAAGATGCCGCCCGGCAAGGCGCCGCCCAGCATCGGACCGCGCCGGATTTCGCCCCAGAATCCCTGATTGCCGCCGACCCTGCCCGTCGCCGGCATCCTGTGCTAGGACCGCACCGGCATTGCCCGCGAGAAGGACGGCTCGGTGTCACCGGCTCTGCGTCTCCTCTATCGTCTCTACGAGGCACGTCTGCGGCGGCAGGTCGCTGCCAAGCCGATGCCGCGCCATGTCGGCATCATCCTCGACGGCAACCGGCGGCATGGCCGCGCCCACGGCATCACCGAGCCGCAGGCGATGTACCGCCTCGGCGCCGAAAAGCTCGACGAGATTCTAGACTGGTGCGCCGAGCTGTCGATTCCGACCGTCACCCTCTGGGTTTTTTCGCCGGACAATTTTCACAGGCCGCTGCCGGAGGTCTCCGGCATCCTCGCCGCGGTCGAGGCCAAGCTCGCGACGCTGGCACATGATCCCCTGATCCATAGCCGGCGCGTGCGGGTGAAGGCGATCGGCCGGCTGCCGCTGTTGCCGGAAAGCCTGCTGGCGACCATCACCGAGGCGGAGCGGGCGACCGCGGCCTATGACGGCATGGACCTCAACATCGCGGTCGCCTATGGCGGCCGACAGGAGATCGCCGACGCGGTGCAGCACCTGCTGCGCGACACGGCGGCGCGGGGCGAAGGCTTGGCCGATGCCATCGCCGCGATCACGCCGGATGCCATCGGCCGCCATCTCTATACCGCGGGTCTTCCCGATCCCGACCTGATCATCCGCACCAGCGGCGAGATCCGCCTCTCCGGCTTCCTGCTGTGGCAGAGCGTCCACAGCGAGTACTACTTCACCGACGTGCTGTGGCCGGCCTTCCGCAAGCTCGATTTCCTGCGCGCCATCCGCACTTTCCAGGAGCGCCAGCGCCGCTTCGGCGCCTGAGGCCGCTTCCCCCGGCGTTCCCGATCAGGCTTAATCGGCGGGGAACGACAGGCGGAGGCGGCTGGTGGCGGAAAACACGGAGGACGAGGCTGCGGTCAGCGGCTTCGCACGCGCGCTGGCGGCAGGACGCTTCGTCATCACCGCCGAGCTGGTACCGCCGGTCTCGACCGATCCCGACGATGTCCTGGCGCGCGCCTTGCCGCTCAAAGGCCTCGCCACCGCGGTCAATGTGACCGACGGCGCCGGAGCGCGGGCGCATCTGTCGAGCCTGGTGGCGGCGCGCATCCTGCTCGAGAACGGCGTCGAGCCGATCCTGCAGATGACCTGCCGCGACCGCAACCGCCTGGCGCTGCAAGGCGATCTCCTGGGGGCGCTCGCCTCGGGCCTGCGCAATCTCCTGGTGCTCTCGGGCGACGATCCCAAGGCCGGAAACCAGCCCGAGACCAAGCCGGTCTTCGATCTCGACAGCCGCGCGCTGCTGGCGCTGGCGCGGCGCATCAGCCGCGAGCGCACGTTGCCGCCGGATCAGCCGATCAAGGGGCCGACGGCACTGTTCCTCGGCGCCGCCGATCTGCCGGTCGATCCACCGCCCGGCTGGGTTCCGAGCGGCCTCCTGGCCAAGGCGGAGGCCGGCGCGCGCTTCGTCCAGACCCAGTTCTGCCTCGACCTCGGCCTGGTGCGGCGCTGGGCGGTGCGGCTCGCCGAGCACGGCCTCACCGAGCGCGTGAGCCTGCTGGTCGGCCTCGCCCCCATCCCCTCGGCGCGCTCGGCGCGCTGGATGTGCGAGAAGCTCTTCGGCACCATCATCCCCGATGCGGTGATCGCGCGGCTCGAGCAGGCGGCCGACCCGCGGCGCGAGGGGGTCAAGATCTGCGCCGAGCTGCTGCAGGAGCTGGCGACCATCCCCGGCATCGCCGGGGCGCATCTCATGGCGCCGCAGAACCCGGCGGCCATCCCCGAAGCGATCGCCGCCTCGGGCCTGCTCGCGGCGCCCTGATCGCCGACGGCAGAGCGGCATCGCGCTGGAGCCGATGCTGCGGCTCTGATCCCGGCTATTCGGCCGTCTCGGCACCTGTCGCCGCGCGTGCACCAAGGACGGCGAGATCCGGCAGGCCCATATGGAAGAGCAGGGCGCCTTCGCGCGCGAAAAAACGCGCCGCCTCGCTGCGGTCGAGGAAAACGGCGGTGAGGCGGCGGAAGGCCTCGCCGGCGACGCTGCCCGCGCCGGCGGCGACGAGGTAGATGCCGCGACCGGCGGCGTCATAGGCGGCGCCCGGGGCGAGCCGCAGGAGGCGCATCGTCGTGCGCCGCTCGGTGAAGGTCCCAAGCAGCTTCTCCTCGACCCCCGGGCCGTCGGCGAGCGGCACCCAGGCGAACCGCGCCGGGTCCATCAGGATCGCCGCGGGGTAGCGGGGTTCGGGATAGGTCATCGGGCGGTGCTGCACGTGCTCCCAGATCGCCTGGAAGGCGTCGGCGTTGCGCTTGCCCGGGAGGTCTTCGTTGCGGCGAAAGACGCCGTCCGCGAAGCTGCCGAACGGTTCGAGCGCCGCCATGCCGGAAGCGACCTCGTCGCGTGAGAGATAGCCGCTGCCGCTGGCGCCGCCAAACTGCAGCACGGCGGTGAGCGGCGCCGGATCCTGGCCGGCGGCCTGGCTCTGCGGGCCGTAGGCGACGCCCTCGGGGAAGTATCCCGCCATGCCCGGCGTCATCCGCCCGTCGCGGCCGAAATCCAGCGTGCCGTCGAGCTGAAAGCGGATCTGCTCGAAATTGTGCCGGTGGCGCGGAGAATAGAAATCATCGCCATTCTGCCCGAGCGACAGGCTGAAATTGTCCGGCGTGCCCGGCTCGCCCTCGAGCAGCCACCGCAGATGGAGCGTGCCGCCGCGATGCCGGATGCCGCGCTCGGCCTCGACCGCATCGCCGTGGACGATCTTCATCGTTTCCTCCCGCGCGGCTGCTTCAGGCGAAAACTATAAGAGCGCCGCCGCCCGCCGACAACCAAGTGCCGGCGCACCAAGCGCCGGCGCGGCGGCAGAGAACGGTCGACGGCATCGGCGGCAAGGCTCTAGGATGAAGCGACGATCGAGGCGAAGAGCTGAACGATGGATGATCTCGACCCCGCAAGCGGCATGGTGGCATTCGACCCCGACGGGATGAGCGTCGCCGATACCTACAAGCTGATGACCGGCTCGGTGGTGCCGCGGCCGATCGCGCTGGTCTCGACCCTCGGGCCGTCGGGACCGAACGCCGCGCCGTTCAGCTTCTTCAACGCGGTCGCGGTCGATCCGCCGACCCTCCTCTTCTCGGTCAGCGCGCGCGACGGCGCCGAGAAGGACACGCTGCACAACATCCGCGCCCTCCCCGAATTCGTCGTCCACATCGTCGGCGCCGCGCTCGCGGAGCAGATGAACATCTGCGCCACCGGCTTTGCGCGCGGCACCGACGAGATGGCGGAGGCGGGCTTTCGCACCGCGCCGTCGCGCAAGGTGCGGCCGCCGCGCATCGTCGACTGCCCGGTGCAGCTCGAATGCCGGCTGGTGCAGCTGCTGCCGATCGGCCGCATCCCCTATCACCTGGTGATCGGCGAGGTGGTGCAGTTCCACTACCAGGCCGGCCTGGTCAACGACCGCTTCCATGTCGATGCCGGCAAGCTCGACGCGCTCGGCCGGCTTGCCGGCAATGGCGGCTATGCGCGGACCACCGACCGCTTCTTCATGCCGATGCTGTCGGTCGACGAAGCGCGGGCGAAACGACGGCGCTGACCGGGGTCTCCGCCTCCCAGCCGATCATGCGCCGCAGAAAGGCATACCCCAACGCGGTGAAGGCGGCACGCTCGCGATTGTCCTTGCCGTAGCCATGGCCGCCCGCCGCCGGCTCGTAGAACCACGCGTCGCAACCCATCGCCTGCAGCTTCGCCGCCATCTTGCGCGCATGGCCGGGATGGACGCGGTCGTCGCGCCGGCTGGTGGCGAGCAGGATCGGCGGATAGGCCCGGCCCGGCGCCGCCGCATGATAGGCGGAAAGGCCGGCGAGAAACGCCCAGTCATGGGGATTGTCGGGATCGCCGTATTCGGCGATCCAGCTGGCGCCGGCATGGAGGCGCGCATAGCGGCGCATATCGATCAGCGGAATGCTGCAGAACAGCGCCCCGAAGCGTTCGGGAAAGCGCGTCAGCATGTTGGTGATCAGGATGCCGCCGTTGGAGCCGCCTTCGGCGGCGATGCGGCCCGGCCGCGTTACGCCGCGCCGTACGAGATCGGCGGCGACCGCGGCGAAATCATCATGGGACAGCCGCTTGCCGGCGCGGCGTCCCGCCTCGTGCCACGCGGTGCCGTACTCGCCGCCGCCGCGGATGCAGGCGATGACGCTGGTGCCGCCGCGTTCGAGCCAGAGCTTGCCGAGCGCGGAACTGTAGGCGGGCAGGATCGGGATGGCGAAGCCGCCATAGCCGTAGAGATGCACCGGCGCCGCGCCGGTCTCGTCCGGCGGCCCGACCTGGATATAGGGAATGCGGGTGCCGTCGCTCGATACCGCTTCGTGGCGCGTTACCGCGAGTCCGGCGGGGTCGAAGGCCTGCGGCGCGCGCTTCAGCGGCAGCGGTTCGGCATTGGGGCGCAGCAGGAAGAGCGCCGGCGGGGTCAGCGGTCCCTGCGTGCCGGCGAGCAGCTCGCCATTCGATTCCGTCTCCTCGACATCGAGGCTCCAGACCTGCGCCACGCCGTCCGACGGCAGCCCTGCGATGGACGCGCGCGACCATTTCGGGGCGCCCGGCGTCAGCCGCTCGAAGACCGGCCGGAGATCGTCGAGCAGCGACAGCACGAGGCTGCCGCCGCACCAGAAGAAATCCTGCAGCGCCTGGCGCGGCGCCGGCTCGAACAGGATCTCGACGTCGCGCCTGCCGGCGAGAAACGCCGAAAAGCCGATGCCGAGGATGCTGTCGGGTGCGTAGACGCGGTCGCCCACCGTCCAGGCGGTGCGCGGCCGGATGGCGAGCCAGTCGCCATGCCAGCGGAAACGGGCGTCGTTCGGCAGTTCGATGCGCCGTCGCGGCCCGTCGCGGTCGCCGATCCAGACGATGGTGTCGAAGAAGCCGGGTTTCTCCACGAACCATAGGCGTTCGCTCGGCGCGCCGCGATCGACCCCGGCCCAGGCGCTCATGAAATCCTCGCGCGTGGCGAAGATCACGGGGGCGGCGAGGGGATCGGTGCCGCGTGACCAGCGCCGGACGGTGCGCGCATAGCCGGCGCCCGTCGCCATGCCTTCGCCCAGCGCCGAGGCGAGCAGCAGCGTGTCGCGGTCGAGCCAGACCGCACCGCCCTTCGCCTCCGGCAGATGGAAACCGTCCGGCAGGAACCTGCGCGCAGCGAGGTCGAACTCGCGCAACACCACGGCGTCGCCGCCGCCGCGCGACAGGCTGATCATGGCGCGGTCGTGGCTCCCCGGCAGCGTCGCGGCGCCCGCCCAGATCCAATCCTCGCCTTCTGCCGCCGCCAGCGCGTCGAGATCGAGCAGCAGCTCCCATTCCGGGCGCTCGCTGCGGAAGCTCTCCAGCGTGGTGTGGCGCCAGAGGCCGCGCGGATGTGCCGCATCCTTCCAGAAGTTGAAGACGCGGGTGCCGCGCCGCGCGATACCCGGAATATTGTCGGGCCGGTCGAGGATGGCGGCGAGCAGGTCGCGATCGGCGGCACAGCGCAGATCGCCGAAGCGGCCGAGCGTCGCCTGGTTCTGGCGCTCGACCCAGGCGAGCGCACGCTCTCCCTCGACCTCCTCCAGCCAGAGATAGGGATCGTCGTCGGGCGCCTCGAGCGTCGGACGGGGATCGGCGGCGGCCATGGCTGGTGCTGCTAGCATCGCCGCACCGCCGCGTCCAGCGCGGTGCGGATAAATTGGCTACCCGCTCAGTCCGCGGCCATGCGCGACGCCGCCTGCCCTCGGTCGATGTCGGGACTCCGATAGAGGTGCTCTGGAATTTGCGCCAGCGTGGAATCGTGGACCTGGCTCGGTGCGAGCCCATAGAATTTTTGGAAGCTCATGATGAGCGGGCGCCACTTGTCGGGATCGACGCGGTTCCCGTCACCCTCCATTACGATCGATTGTTCCAGATGCACGCGTTGGACGCGCGTCTCGAAGGTCACGACGCGCCCGCGCAGCGCCGCATCGTCCTCGGCGAGGCCGTGCACGGCCTCGACCGTCGCTTCGAGCTGCACGGGGCATTCACGAACCCGCGGCGCTCCCACCGTTTCCGAGGGAAGTGGGGTAAACCCCGAAATCCCGAACTTGTCGCGCACGAACCGGTAGCCTCGGTGCAGCTTCGCCTCGGGAACCGGATCGGAGCCGGTCGTGCGCGCGAGCCGATTCACCGCTTCGACCTCGTTGACGGACGGCAGGTTGAGGACGCATTCGCGGGACCGCCTCATGTTCGCCGGGGTCTTCGATGTCGCAGAGAGACCCAGGATGCAGCGCCAGCCGAGCCAGAACACAGAGGACATCGGCGCCAAGTTGTAAGATCCGTCTTCGTTCACGGTGCTGATCAGCACCACGGGCGTCCCGAAATAGAGGATCGCCGGCACACGCGTGATATGCATGCTGCTTGCTCCGCCCCGCTGTCATTGATCAGCGGAATATGGCGAGGGCGGGCGGCGAAAACGCTCCGGTTCCAGACATCAAATTCGACCGGCCCGAGCCGGACAGGCCGGCTATCGCCGGTTATGCCGCGCCGCCGGGCGGCAACGGCTGGCGATCGTCGCGCAGCCAGACGTAAAGCGCGGGGATCACCAGGACCGTCAGCGCCGTCGACGAGGCGAGCCCGAAGACGAGCGAGATCGCGAGGCCCTGGAAGATCGGGTCGGTGATGATGAAGGCGGCGCCGATCATCGCCGCGGCCGCGGTCAGCGCGATCGGCTTGAAGCGGACGGATCCGGCGTCGAGCAGCGCTTGGCGCAGCGCCATTCCCTCGGCGCGGCGGTGGCGGATGAAATCGACCAGCAGGATGGAGTTGCGCACGATGATGCCGGCCAGCGCGATGAAGCCGATCATCGAGGTGGCGGTGAAGGGCGCATGGAACAGCCAGTGGCCCAGCACGATGCCGATCAGGGTCAGGGGCACCGGCACGAGGATCACCAGCGGCAGGCGGAACGAGCCGAATTGCGCGACGACCAGCAGATATATCCCGAGAATCGCCACGCCGAAGGCGGCGCCCATGTCGCGGAAGGTGACATAGGTCACCTCCCATTCGCCATCCCACAGCAGCGAGATCTTGGATTCGTCCAGCGGCTGACCGTGATAGCGGATCTCCGGCGGCCCGGCGGCGCCCCAATCCATCTGCTTGATCTTGTCCTGGACGGCGAGCATGCCGTAGATCGGCGCCTCGTAGCGCCCGGCGACCTCCGCCTCGATCATCTCGGCAAAGCGGCCGTCGCGGCGGAAAAGGCCGAAGGAGGCGGGCTCGCGCTTCACCGTGACGACATCGCCGAGCTCGACATTGGCGCCGCGCTGCGCCGTGCCCCCGGCCGGGAGCGGCGTCGACAGGATGCGTTCGCTCAAAGACAGCGCGCGCTTCGGCAGCTTCACGTCGATCTCGATCGGCTTGGTGCCGTGGCCGCGCTGCGAATATCCCACCGTCACACCGCCGACGATGGCGGCGATGGTGTCGTAAACCGCCTGCTGGTCGACGCCGTAGAATTCCAGATTCGCTTGATTGATCGAAAAGCGCAGGCGCTCGCCGGGCGTCTGGAAGGTGTCGTCGACATCGACGATGAAATCCACGCTCTTGAAGGCATCGCGGACCTTGATCGCGGCGGCGCGGCGCGCGGCCTCGTCAGGCCCGTAGATCTCGGCGAGCAGGGTGGCGAGGACCGGCGGTCCCGGCGGCACTTCGACGACGCGCAGGACCGTGCCTTTCGGCTGCGGCAGGTCGGCGAGCCGGCGGCGAATGTCGAGGGCAATGGTGTGGCTGGGCCGCGAGCGCTCTCCCTTCGGCACCAGGTTGACCTGAAGGTCGCCCTGCTGCGGCGCGCTGCGGAGATAATAGTGCCGTACCAACCCGTTGAAATTGAACGGCGCGGCGGTCCCCGCATAGAGCTGGATCGAGGTCAGCTCCGGCAGATCCTTGAGCCGCTCCGACGCCGCCATGAGCAGCCGCTCGGTATCCTCCAGCGTCGCGCCTTCCGGCAGGTCGACCACCACCTGAAGTTCCGACTTGTTGTCGAAAGGCAGGAGCTTCACCGTCACGTTCTTGGTCGCGAACAGCACGCAGACGGCGAGAGTGACAGCACCGACGAGGAGCAAAAAGTATTGCGAGCGCCGGCGCCCGTTCAGCAGCGGTCGGGCGATGCGCCGATAGAAGCGTCCCATCGCGTCGCCGCCGTGTGGCGTCGCATGGTCGTCGCGCGCGAACCGCCGCCCGGCCACGCGCAGCAGCAGCCAGGGGGTGATGATCACCGCGACGAAGAAGGAGAACACCATCGCCATCGAGGCGTTGGCCGGAATCGGGCTCATATAGGGGCCCATGAGGCCGCTCACGAACATCATCGGCAGCAGCGCCACGATGATGGTGAGCGTGGCGACGATGGTGGGGTTGCCGACCTCGGCCACCGCCTCGACGGCGGTATCGGCGAGCGACCGGCCGTGGCGGGCATGCCAGTGGCGCACGATGTTCTCGATCACCACGATCGCGTCGTCGACCAGGATGCCGATCGAGAAGATCAGAGCGAAGAGGCTCACCCGGTTGATGGTGTATCCCATCAGCCAGGAGGCGAAGAGGGTCAGGAGGATGGTGGTGGGAATCACCACCAGCACGACGATGCCCTCGCGCCAGCCGACGGCAAGCGTGATCAGCAGGACGATCGAGATCGTGGCGAGCGCCAGATGGAACAGCAGCTCGTTCGCCTTCTCGGTCGCGGTCTCGCCGTAATTGCGCGTCACCGAGACCGTGAGGTCGCCGGGGACGAGCCGGCCCTCGACCGCGTTGAGATGCTCGATCAGCCGGTCGGCGACGGTGACCGCATTGGCGCCCTTGCGCTTGGCAAACGCGATGGTCACCGCCGGCAGGCGGTCGAGCCCGCCGGCGCGGTTGCGCGTGAGATTCCAGGCGTGGTGATCGGACTCGGCCGAGCCCACCACGATATCGGCGACGTCCTTGACATAGACCGGCCGTCCGTCGCGCGCGGTGATGAGCAGGAGGCCGATATCCGGCACCCCCTGCAGCGTCTGGCCCGCCAGCACCGGCACATGCCGGTCGAGCTGATCGAAGGCGCCGACCTGGAACGAGCGGTTGGCGTTGGTCAGCTTGTCGACGAGCTGATTGAGCGTGATGCCGTAGAGCGCCAGGCGCTCGGGGTCGGGCTCGACGCGGATCTGGTTGGGGCTGCCGCCGACGATGTAGGTAAGCCCGACATTCTCGACCTTGACCAACTCGTGCTGCAGCTCCTGCGCGACCTGGTAGAGACCGTTGTCGGTCCAGCGCGAAGCGGCTTCCGGCTTGGGCGTGAGGGTGAGGGTGACGATCGCCACGTCGTTGATGCCGCGGCCGATGATGATCGGCTCCGGAATCCCCTTGGGCAGGTCGGCGATGTTGGCGCGGATCTTCTCGTGCACGCGCAGCAGCGCGGTATCCTCGTCGGTGCCGACATAGAACCGCGCCGTGGTCACCACCGCGTCGTCCTCGGTGCTCGAATAGACGTGCTCGACGCCGTTGATGCCCTTGACGATGTCCTCGAGCGGCTTGGTGATGAGCTCGATCGCGTCTTTCGCCTTGTAGCCGTTGGCGGTGACCAGGATGTCCACCATCGGCACGCTGATCTGCGGCTCCTCCTCGCGCGGCAACTCGACGAGCGCCAGCGAGCCCATCACCAGCGCCGCCAGCAGCAGCAGCGGCGTCAGCGGCGAGGCGATGAAGCTGCGGGTGAGAAGGCCGGAAAGGCCGAGCTTCATGGCGTGACCACCGTATCGCCGACATGCAGGCCCGCCAGGATCTCGATGCCGCCCTCGACCGGGAGCCCGACCTGGACGACCACCTCGGTCCCGTCCTTGAGCTTGACGTAGCTCACGCCGAAGCGGCGATAGATGTAGTTCTCGGGAATGACCAGCGCTTCGCGCGTGCCGGTGGCGACATAGACCCGGGTGCGTTCGCCGACGAAATAGTCGCCGAGGCCGTCGACCGCCACGTCGGCGATGACCCGGCCATGGTCGATCTGCGGATAGACCAGCGTCACCCGCCCGCGGCGCAGCGTCTCCGGGTCCTCCTCCGGCTCGAGGCCGCGCCGGCCGATCAGGATGGTGTCGCCCGCCTTCATGAAGCGGGCATGCCGTTCCGGCAGCTGCAGCCGCAGGATGTAGTTGTCGGCCGCCATCGACGCGATCGTCTCGCCCGGCAGCACGACGCTGCCTTCGGCCACGGGCACCGTGAGCACGCGCCCGGCGCCCGGCGCCAGCACCGCGCCTTCGGTCGATTGCTGCTCGATCACCTGGCGGTCGACGCGCAGCGCCTGGAGGGTCCGTTCGGCGACGTCGAGGCGCGTCCTCGCCTGATCGAGCTGCGCCTGACTAACCACCCCGCTGCGGCGCAATTCCTGCGCGCGGACGAGATCGGCTTGCGCCTGGTCGCGTTCCGCCTGCTGCGCTCCGATGCGCGATTGCAGCGCCTGAACCTGCAGCGCCAGCTTCTGGTCGACGACCACCGCGATGCGGTCGCCGGCCGCGACCCGGTCGCCTTCCTTGACGGAGAGGCTGGACACGGTGCCGCCGATCCGCGCCCGGGCGAGCAGCTCATGCACCGGCTCGACGGTGCCGATGACCGCCTTGCGGTCGTCGACCGCCTGTCGCGTCACCGTGGCCTCCGCGGCCGACGCGGCGGACGAGACAGCCGAAAGCAGGGCAAGAGCGAGGAGGAAGCGGGTCACGGGGTGCCTCGTCGGTGGAACATTCGGCGTTTCAGATATTGACAAATATATTAGCACAAACTAATTTAGCAAGTGTGGATATAAGCGTACTGCGTTCCAAGGCGGATAGCGCCGCCGGCTTCTTGAAGCAGCTCGCCAATCCGAACCGGTTGGCGATCTTGTGCGAGCTGCTGCGGGGCGAGCGGTCGGTGGGCGAGCTCGAGGCGGTGGTCGGCCTCAGCCAGTCGGCGCTGTCGCAGCATCTGGCGAAGCTGCGCGCGGCGAAGCTGGTCGCCACGCGGCGGGAGTCGCAGACCATCTATTACGCTCTCGCCGATCCCGGCGTGAGCAAGATCATAGGCGCGCTTTACGAGCTCTACTGCGGTCCGGCGCGTCGTCGTTGAACGTGAAAGGAGCGAACCATGTCGATCGATCGTGCGGTCATGGCTTTTGCCGGCGTCATGATCCTTCTGAGCCTGGCGCTGAGCCAGCTCTACAGCCCCTATTGGCTGCTCTTCACCGCCTTCGTCGGCGCCAATCTGGTGCAGGCGTCCTTCACCGGGTTCTGCCCGGCGGCCATGGTGTTCAAATGGCTGGGCTTGCGGGCGGGGACGGCGTTTTCCTGACGGCATGACGAGACCCTGCCGACAGGGCAGGACGGCGGCATTGATCCAGGTCAGCCCGGCGCAGCCGTGCCGGTACGCGCTTGATCTGGATCAACGCGCCGCCGCGCGGAACCGTAGAGCGTAACGAAAACGGCCTAACCGGGCGATGCCGGCCCCCAAGCCGGGCCGAGCGATGGAGGAAGCGGTGGCGAAGATCATCATCCTGGGCGCCGGGATCGGCGGCATTTCGATGGCCTATGACCTGCGGGCGCTGCTGGGACAGCGGGCCGAGCTGGTGGTCGTCTCGGATTCTCCGTGGTTCCAATTCGTGCCGTCCAACCCGTGGGTTGCGCTCAACTGGCGCAAGCCCGAGGACATCAAGGTCCATCTGCCGGAGGTATTGGCGAAATTCGGCATCGGCTTCGACGCTGCCGGCGCCAAGCGGGTGCTGCCGGAGCAGAACAGCATCGAGCTCAACGACGGCCGGACCTTGTCTTACGACTTTCTGGTGATCGCCACCGGCCCGGCGCTGGCCTTCGACGAGATCGAGGGCCTCGGCCCTCAGGCCAACAGCATCTCGATCTGCCACGTCGATCATGCCGCGGCGGCGGCGGAGCGCTGGGAGCGCTTCTGCCGCGCGCCCGGGCCGATCGTGGTCGGCGCGGTGCAGGGCGCTTCCTGCTTCGGCCCCGCCTATGAATTCGCGCTGATGGTCAACACCGACCTTCGCCGGCGCCGCATCCGCGACCAGGTGCCGATCACCTTCGTGACCGCCGAGCCCTATATCGGGCATCTGGGATTGGGCGGGGTGGGCGACACCAAGGGGCTGCTCGAGGGGGTGCTGCGCGACCGCGATATCCGCTGGGTGACCAACGCCAAGCTCGACCGCGTCGCCGCCGATGCCGTCGAGATCACCGAGATGGGCGAGGATGGCAAGCCCAAGGGCCAGCGCCGCATTCCCTCGGCGCTCAGCATGTTCATCCCCGGCTTCCGCGGCGTGCCCTGCCTCATGGGCGCTGATGGGAAGGGCATTCCCGGGCTCGCCAATCCGCGCGGATTCGTGCTGGTCGACAAGCAGCAGCGGAACCCGACCTACAAGAACGTGTTCGCAGTCGGGGTCTGCGTCGCTATTCCGCCCTACGAGCAGACGCCGGTGCCGGTCGGCGTGCCCAAGACCGGCTATATGATCGAATCGATGGTGACGGCGGTGGCCCGGAACATCGAAGATCTCCTGGCCGGCAAGGAGGCGCAGCACGAGGCGAGCTGGAACGCGGTTTGCCTCGCCGATTTCGGCAATGACGGCGTCGCCTTCGTGGCCCTGCCGCAGATCCCGCCGCGCAACGTGAACTGGGCGGGCCAGGGCTACTGGGTCCATATGGCGAAGGTGGCTTTCGAACGGTATTTCCTGCGCAAGGTGCGCAAGGGAAGCAGCGAGCCGCTCTACGAGCGCGTCGTCATGAAGGCGCTGGGGATCACCAAGCTGCGGGCGAAACGGCCGCCCACGCCGACGGCCGCCGAATGAGCCGACGGGAGAACAGGATGAGCTACTATTTCAGCAAGATCACGACGCTGAGCTTCGATGATGCCGTGCGCCGCGCCACCGAAGCGTTGAAGGCGCAGGGATTCGGCGTCCTCACCGATATCGACGTGCAGGAGACGCTGCGCCAGAAGCTCGGGGTGGAGTTCCGCCGCTACCGCATCCTCGGCGCCTGCAACCCGGCGCTGGCGCATGAGGCGCTGAAGCGCGAGGACAAGATCGGCACGATGCTGCCCTGCAACGTGGTGGTCCAGGAGACCGCCGACCATCATGTCGAGATCGCCGCCGTCGACCCGGTGGCGTCGATGATGGCGGTCGACAATCCCGGCCTCAAACAGGTCGCGGAGGACGTCCGCCGGCGCCTGGAGCGCGTCGTCGCCAGCCTCTGAGCACGGTTGGGCTCGCTCCCGTCACGGCTCGCCGAAAAGGTAGTGGCGCAGCATGTAGCTGAGGCCATGCTGCCATGATTCATCGGTGTTGCCGCGAATGTCGACGCTCTTCACGAACTCCATCTTGCCGGTCTGGACGTCCTCCATGTAAAGGTTGATGTTCAGGATGAGATTGCTCACCTTCTGCACCGTGCCCCACGCCGCCCAAGTAGCGCCAATCCCGCGCGCGAAGTCGCGCTCGCAGCCATGGCAATCGCGGATCTCGGGCCCAGCCGCGATCTCCCTGTCCAGCTCGGGCGGGATGGCGACGATCTTGAAGCGACCGGAGGCGTCCAGCTTCTCGCGGAGCTGATCGTCCAGCCGGCGGATGCGCCGGCTTTCGGCCGGCGTGGTCGGCTCCAGCGACGTATTGATGAGCTCGAAGCCGAAGAACGCGACCCGCGGCACGCCGCTGCCGTCCGTTGCGGCGCCTGCGCTTCCGGCGACGAAAGCGAGGAATACCGCGAAAATTGCCGTCTTCATCCGAAACCTCCCGGGCCTGACGTCCGATTAGGAAACGGCGGGAAGAATAGCGGCGTCCCGCTTCAGGAAGAAACCAGGCGGTGCGTCCTCGCCGAGCGGGAGCGCCGCCAAAGACATCGGCCGGTTGCGCGCGCCGGCCGCGTCAATCGGCGTGGGGACCTTCGACGCGATTCTCCAGCACCTTTCCGGTCTTGGCGTCGACGCCGATTTCACGCGTCACCTCGCCATTCCTGATATCGAAGGAGTAGCGCAGGCCGCTCCCGCCCTTCTCCTTCTCCAGCTCTTCGTCGGCGATCTTTCCAGGAAAGGCTTTCAGCGCTATCGCCCGCGCCTCGGGCAGGGTGACCTTGGCCAAACCGGCAAATTCTTCGCCCGTATAGGCGCAAGCGCCGCCGGCACCGGCGATTTGCGCAACCCCGATCACGACCGCGGAAATAGCAACATAGCGTTTCATGACACATTTCCTTTGTTTCCGTCCCAGCTCCGTAGCGTCGAACATCGGCCTTTTGATGATCGCATTATGGTGATTTGGCGCCCGGAAGAACAAAACCGCGCCGCGCTCAGCCGCCGCTCCCCCAGGCGGCGCTGATCTCGGTGATGAACTTGTCGCGCATGGCGCGGCCGAAATCATTGAAGCCCGCCGCGGGCAGCAAGAAAGCGCCGCGGCCGCCGACGACGTGGTCGCGGTACCACGGCGCCAGGCCGGCCGCCTCGTCGCCCTCGAGGATCGGCAGCCCGTTGATGGTGACGCCGCCGGCGGCGAGCTCGTCGCGCACCGCGTCGACTTGCCGTTGCGGGTTGCAATTATCGCGCCCGTCGCCGGACACGTCGATGATCGTCCGCTCCGACGGGGCCGGCAGGAAGGGCAGCACCTTGTCCGCGATGAGCTGCAAGGCGGCGGCCATGCAGGTGAACTGGCTGTCCGCGCGCGGCGCGCGGCGGACCCCCTCGGCAAAGAGGCGCGCGTCGCCGGCGCCGGTGATGAGGGTCCACGGCACGGAGACCACCGCGCGGTCCGACCATTCCACCAGGATGACGAAGATCGCGCGATGCGGGCCGGACAGGATCGCCGCCTGCACGCCGGGGTCCTCGAAGGCGCGCGCGATGCCTTCCATCTGCAGCGCAAATCGCGCGCCGGTCACCGAGCCGGACACGTCGACGGCGAGGACGAGCGCGGTATCGACCCTCTCGGCCCGCTCCTGGGCGCGCAGCGCCACGGGCAGGCCGAGCAGAAAAAGAGCGGCGGCCGCGGCGGCGAGAACCCGGCGAGCAGCCCGCCGCATCATCGCGCCTGGCGCGTCGCGCCACGCGCCTCGGCCGGCAACCCGCGTACGCCGCTCAGCACGGCTTCCGTCAGGTCCGCGCCGGCCAGATCGGCGCCGGTGAGGTCGGCGCCGGTAAGGTCGGCGTGGAACAGATCGGCGCGCGCGAGGTTGGCGTGCGACAGATCGGCATGGGCGAGGCGCGCGAAGGCCAGACCTACGCCGCGCAAATTCGCCTGCGAAAGATCGGCGCCGGTGAGGTCGCAGCCGGTCCAGTCATTCGACAGGTTGGGGCGCGGCTCGCGACGCGGCTCGCGGCCGAGCTGCGCCCGCGTCAGGTTTGCGCCGCTGAGATTGGCCCGGCCGAGCCGCACCATGATGTCGGCACCCGTCAGATTGGCGCCGGCAAAGTTAGGCGCCTCGCCGTCGGCGATGTCCAGGGTCGAATAGGCCACTGCGGCGAGCAGGCTGGCATGGGAGAGATCGGCGCCGGCGAAATTCGTGCGGATGATCGCGGTGTTGTCGAGATCGGCGCCGGCGAGATCGGCGCGGGACAGATCGGCGTCGGAAAGGTCCGCGCCGTAGAGGTTGGCGCCGCGCAGATCGGCGTGCCGGAAGTCGAGGCCGCTCAAATCGAGCTCGCTGAGATCGCGGCCGGCAAAACCAGCGGGGTGTCCGGGGGTTGCCTTGGCCAGGGCCGCGCTCACCTCCTTCAAACTGACGTGCCCATCGCCGTTCCCCGCGCCGCCGAGCAGGGCGACCAACGCCAAGCCTGTGCACACTCGACGCAGCACCATCGCCCTCCGGCCAGAGGTTCAGCCCGATCCACCCGCCTCGATCGATCCTATCAGACGGGCGCCGCGCGGCGTAGGCCGCCACGGCCGGCGCGCCACGGCATCTCTTTGTCGCTCCGACGGGGCGCCGCCGGGCAAGACCCGGCAATCGCCCGGCGCTTGCGCCACAGGGATGCGCTTCAGCGCCCGATGCGACCGGGCGAGCGATGGTGGTCCTGGCGCAGCAGTTGGCGTGCTCGCTCGATCAGCCGATCGAAAAGCCGGTCGAGCATCGCGCGCTCGCCGGGCGAGAAGCCGGCAAGGAGCTCTTCGTTGCGTGCGACCGCGGCCGAAATCAGTTTGCGGTAGAGCCGGATCCCCTCCCTCGACAGCGAGATCTCGATCTCGCGATGGCTGCGGCGGCTCGGCTCGCGCCGGATCAGCTTGCGCACCACCAAGCTGGAGACGCCGCGACTGATCTGGCTCTTGTCGAGGCCGGCGCGCCGGGCGAGCTCGTTCAGCGAGCATGGCGGGCGCTCGCCCACAAGGGCGAGGATGCGCCATTCGAGCCGCGGCAGCCCGACCAGTCGGCGATAGCGCTGCGCCGCGCTGCGCCCGATCAAATTGGCGGCGACGATGATCTTCGAGCCCGGTAGCGCCTCGGTCGAGGTCCAGCTTTCGGAAGCGGGGCGGGGGATGGCGTGGCGCGCGGGCATGACGGTATCGGGTCGAGTCATTGGACCGGTCGCAGCGGTCGCCGTCAACCGTTGACTCTCGCAACTGTGCCATGCCTTAATCGAGGCAAAATCGTGCGCTGGCGAGCGAAGCGAAGGGGAGGGACGGCGGCGATGGGGGCGAAGAGACTTGGCGCTCGGCTGCGCCGAGCGGTTTGCACGATGGCGATTTCGGTGCTGCCTGCGGCGGCGCTCGCCGCGCCGGGGGGCGGCGACAGCGGCCTCCTTCTCGGCCAGACGATGCCTTATAGCGGGCCGATCTCGGCCTATTCGACCGTGGGCAAGGCGATGGCCGCCTACCTCGACAAGGTCAATGACGAGGGCGGCGTCAATGGACGCAAGATCCGCCTCATCAGCCTGGACGACGGTTACAGTCCGCCCAAGACGGTCGAGCAGACGCGCAGGCTGGTCGAACAGGACCAGGTCTTGTTCATCTTCGGGTCCTTGGGCACCGCGACGCAGTCGGCGGTGCAGAAATACCTGAACGCGAAGAAGGTGCCGCAACTTTTCATCCAGAGCGGCGCGCGCAAATGGAACGACCCGCAGCATTTCCCCTGGTCGATGGCCGGGCTGCCGAGCTCCTACACCGAGGCGGGCGCCTATGCCAGGTACCTGCTTGCCGTGAAGCCGCAGGCTCGGATCGCGGTGCTCTATCAGAACGACGATTTCGGCAAGGATTATCTCGCGGGACTGCGGGACGGACTCGGCGAGAGGGCGCACGCCATGATCGCGAGCACGCAATCCTACGAGGTTACCGATCCGACCATCGATTCACAGGTCGCGACCCTGGCCGCCTCCGGCGCCGATACCCTGTTCAGCTTTTCCGTCGGCAAGGCCACGGTGCAGGCGATCCGCAAAACCGCCGATATAGGCTGGCATCCGCTCTTCTTCATCACCTCGGTGTCGCAGTCCAAGGCGACCGTGCTGACCCCGGCCGGGCTCGATCGCGCAAACGGCATCATCTCCGCCGCCTTCGAGAAGGATCCGAGCGATCCGCAATGGGCCGCCGACGCCGATGTCCGGGAATACCGCGCCTGGATGAAGCGCTACTATCCCGCGGGCGACCCGGGCGACCTCCTCAACGTCGCCGGCGACATCGAGGCGCGGCTCGTGGTCGAGGTGCTGCGGCGCTGCGGCGATGATCTGAGTCGCGATAACGTGCTGCGCCAGGCGACGCATCTCGACCACGTCGCGTTGCCGCTGCTGCTGCCGGGCATCACGGTGAGCACCACGCTGCAGGATTACCGCGTCATTCGCGAATTCCGCCTGCAGCGTTTCGACGGCACGCGCTGGGTATTGTTCGGCGATCCCGTCGGCGGTTGACCAAGGAGGGGCGATGGACAGGCAAAGCGACGGCAAGCCGATCGATACCGGCACGGCCTATCACCGCCCGCCGGCGCGCCACCGTGCCGAGCTCACCGAGGTGTCGCGCGGAACGCCGATGGGCGAGCTGCTGCGACGCTACTGGCATCCCATCGGCCTGTCGTCGGACGCCGGCCGCACGCCGCGTCAACTGCGCGTGCTCGGCGAGGACCTCGTGCTGTTTCGGGACGGCGGCGGCAGGCCGGGCCTGGTCTGGGCGCGCTGCTGCCACCGCGGGACCACGCTCTATTACGGCAAGGTCGAAGAGCGCGGCATCCGCTGCTGCTACCACGGCTGGCTCTTCGATGCCGAAGGGCGCTGCCTCGAGCAGCCCTGCGAACCCGAGCTCGGACGGAAGCGACACGCGATCAGGCAGCCCTGGTATCCGGTCGAGGAACGCTATGGACTGATCTTCGCCTATATGGGGCCGCCCGAGAAGAAGCCGGCGCTGCCGCGCTACGAGTGCCTCGACGTGCTGGACGATGGCGAGCAGGTCGCCGCCGACGACACCAGCATCGGCAGCGGCGGCGACGTCGTCGCCCCCTGCAACTGGCTGCAGCACTACGAAAACGTCATGGATCCCTATCATGTGCCGATCCTGCACGGCAGCTTCAGCGGCACGCAATTCGCCGAGGTGATGAACCAGATGCCGCAGGTGAGCTGGGAGGCCACCGAGCGCGGCGTCAAATCGCAGCAGCTCCGCCGGCTCGAGGACGGGACGCTCATGCGCCGCATCACCGAGGTCGCGCTGCCGACGTTGCGCGTCGTGCCGAACCCCTATCTCGGCACCCTCGGACGCGTCGAGTCGATCGGCTGGACCCTGCCGATCGACGACACCCATTACCGCATCTACGTGGCGGGACGGATCAGGCAGGCGGGCGTGATCCTGCCGCGCGCCGCCGGCGCCGCGGCGCGCAAACGCTGGCACGACATGACCCCCGAAGAGCGGCGCGACTTTCCCGGCGATTGGGAGGCGCAGACCGGTCAGGGACCCATCACCCTCCATTCCGAGGAGCATCTTGCCGCCAGCGACAAGGGGATCGCAATGCTGCGCCGCCTGTTGAAGCGCCAGGTGGAGGCCGTGGCCGAAGGCAAGGACCCGATCGGCGTCGGCTTCGATCCGGATGCGCCGCCGGTGCGCTTCGAGGCCGGCAACTGGGTGGCGTCAGGCTGAGGAGCGGCGCAAAGGCGGGAAAAGCGACGTAGATTTCGATATCAAGGCGCTCACCGCCCCGACACGTCGCTGCCGAGCAGGATCCGGCGATAGCTCAGCGCCTCCGCCACGTGGAGGCGTCGCACGCCGTCGGCGGCGTCGAGATCGGCCAGCGTGCGCGCGACGCGCAGCACGCGGTGATATCCGCGCGCCGAGAGATGCAGGCGCTCGGCCGCCGCCAGGAGGAGGCGCTTGCCCTCGGCGTCGGGCGCGGCCAGCTCGTCGAGCAGTTGCCCGTCCAGCTCGGCATTGGTGCGGATGCGCCGCTCCGCCGGCAGTCGTGCATAGCGCGCCCGCTGCCGCGCCCGCGCCGCCACCACCCGCGCCGCCACCTCGGCCGAGCCCTCCGCCGGCGGCGGCAGCGCGAGGTCGGCGGGCTTGACCGCCGGCACGTCGATGTGGAGATCGATGCGGTCGAACAGCGGGCCTGAGATCTTCGACTGGTAGTCCTGCGCGCATTTGGGCGCCCGGCCGCACGCCAGCGCGGCGTCGTCCAGATGCCCGCAGCGGCAGGGATTCATCGCCGCCACCAGCTGCACGCGCGCGGGATATGTGACATGCGCGTGGACCCGCGCCACGCTGGCGCGGCCGTTCTCCAACGGCTGGCGCAGCGCCTCCAGGGTGGCGCGCTGGAACTCCGGCAACTCGTCGAGGAACAGCACGCCCAGATGCGCCAAGGACACCTCGCCCGGCCGCGCGCGCTGGCCGCCACCGACCAGCGCCGCCAGCGAGGCGGAATGGTGGGGGTCGCGGAACGGCCGCTGCCGCATCAGCCGGCCCTCGCGCAGCTGACCCGCCACCGAATGGATCATGCTGACCTCGAGCGCCTCGGCCGGGTCGAGCGGCGGCAGCAGCCCCGGCAGCCGCGCCGCCAGCATCGACTTGCCCGAGCCCGGCGGGCCGATCATTAGCAGGTTGTGGCCGCCCGCCGCCGCCACTTCGAGGGCACGCTTGGCGGTTTCCTGGCCCTTGATGTCCCGGAGGTCGAGGGCCGAGGCCGGCGCCTCGGCAATGCGCGGCTCGGGCCGGCCCAGCACCTGGGTGCCCTTGAAATGGTTGATCAGCGCCAGCAGCGAGGCGGGCGCGAGCACCTCGATGCCACCGGCCCAGGCCGCCTCGCCGCCCGAGGCGGCGGGACAGATGATGCCGCGGCCGGCAGCGGCGGCGCCCATCGCCGCCGGCAGCACCCCGGCCACCGGCAGCAGCGCGCCGTCGAGCG